>DJHI01000133.1:0-27750 GCA_002431715.1 Armatimonadetes bacterium UBA5829 | reverse complement strand
GAGATGATACCGAGATATTTACCTTCGGATTGGTAAAGCCGGTCAGCGTGCCTGTTACGCGCACGGGTGACCCGGCGGCGGCGCCTGTAACCGATAGAATGACATTTTCGCCGCGAAGAGCAGCGATGCCGTTGATGTTGGTTACGGGCTTACGCATAATGGAAAGCTGCGCGGCTGCATTGGAGATGCGCGTAGTGCCGGAAAGATACATTCGTGTTTTTCCGTTCGACTTCGTGAGCCTTACACCCGCAATTACTCTGAGTGTGCCGCTGCGCACATTCAGGCTCTTGGAAAGGCTAGTGTAGCTGCCAAAATAGGCGGCGCTCAGATCATTGGCATTTACATCTATGTTGGTTGTCTTTGTTTTTATGTTGTATTTACCGACGAAACTGGCTTCACCTAACCTGCCGCGAGGGCCTCTGCCTGAGCCGTAAAAGTTATAGACCGGGTAATTAGCGGCGCTCAAAACTCCCTGGAGATTGGAAAAACGATTCATGGCGGGCAGTGATTTAGTCTTTGCACGATAATCTTTAAAAACGACGACACCGCCGCGAATCTTGACAGTCCCTTTGAAAGGCTTAGCCGGAGGTCCGGGAGGCTTTCTTAAGAGGTCCTGAATATTGAGGGTTCCGTTTCTGCGCCTGACAAGGTTTATTACCGGATCGACAACCGTGACGCTGCTTATACTCTGCGCGCCCATATTGCGGAACAGCAATGCCTGGGGATCATAGGAAATGCGGATTTCTTTGACCGTTATCATCTTGCCTTGAGCAAGTTTTTTCTCAGAAGCTATTTCAACATCTTTGAGAATTGCGACGCCAAAAGGCGCTACGGTCGCACTGCCGATTTTGACCTCCCGGTTCAGCCGGCGCTCCATCTCCTCTACCAGAAGAACTGAGGCATTATCGACAATCCTTCGATACTGGCCTATGACATAGAACACACTCGCGAGGACCACGACCAGAACCGGAAGCCATGCCACAATGGAAACAATAAGTTTTTGGCGGCGGGTAATCATTCATCGCACCAGGGAATGAGCTTGACTCCAAAAACATTCATGAATGCCTGAGTGTATGCTTTACGCACATCGCTCATATCGACTTTGGCCCCAAGAAATCTGGTCATGGATGTGATCTGCTCGGATAAAAGTCCGCAGGGATTTATCAACTGGAAANNTCCGGGTCGACATTGAGCGCGAAACCGTGATAGGTCACACCTCTGCGCATGGCTATACCGATCGAGCAGACTTTCTTTCCGTTTACCCACACACCAGCCAGGCCATTCCTTTCGCCTTTAAGATTGAACTGATCGAGGGTATCTATTACACTCTGCTCGAGCTTCCTCAAATAGTCATGGACATCATGCGCGACATTACGCACACGCACTATGGGATAACCGACCAATTGGCCCGGGCCGTGATAGGTTACGTCCCCACCCCTGTCGGTCTCGACAAGCTCTATACCTTTTGCCTTGAGAAGTTCAGGACTGACAAGCACATTGCCGTGGCTGGAACTTTTAACCCCCATTGTGATGACGGGATCGTGTTCTAGAAGAATAAGCGTGCCGGGATTGGCATTCAATGCGCATTTGTCGTGGAGGTCGTGCTGCAATATAAGCGCATCGGAATAGGTTATACGGTCGATATTTCTGATAAAGCAGCAAGCGGCATTGGAGGACTCACAGTTTTTGGCCCAAGGTATTGCTTCCATTGTAGTCTCCTCCGTCGTTGCTTCTGCAATGTCAGTATACCTAGTCGAGCGGGCGTGGTCAAGATAGGTGATGGGTATTTGCCATTGGGTGTTGGGTTTTGGGAAGTAGTAGAAAAATTGCCCGGTTCATTTATGAACCGGGCAATCAGCCTATTACCTATTTCCTGTTACCTTTTAATGATTTCTATTATCTACAAACCAGTGGTGGCTGTGCTGCTGCCAGTTTGCAAAGTAACCCTCTTTTATCCATTTTGCATGGCCATCGCAGAAGATGAAGATGGCGCCGCCATTGTGCCTGTAATCAGGTGGAACGTCAAAACTACCGCTCACAAGCGCCTTGATTACATCGCAGAAAGCATTTTTACCGGTGTATCCGGGAAACTTAGCTGCTATATCTGCATCATCGCTTTTCTTGCTGTCACCAAATATTATATGCTGAGTGGGAGCAGTTATATCAGCCATACTATAAGGAACCTGTGACAGATTCTGGTTGCTTATTTTTCCTCGACCAACACCGTTCTCTCTGCTTTCACCCGTTGTTATACTGCCCAGGCTCGTATTATATCCCCAACCGCCTGTCATTCTGTCTGCATCATTGTTAAGGCCAGCCTCTTCGCTGGCGGTAAAGCGGCGATCCGGAACAGATGGGCATGTAAATACACCTAGACTTTTAGTATATTTTGCGAGACCGTGTGCCCATGTCAATGTACTGCTCGTATTAAAAATCCAGCACAATGGAAACTTTCCACCATTGTCATCCAGGTACATATTTAGCGCATTTCCAAGCTGCTGACCATGCTTGAGACAGGTTGTCTGCTTCGCGTTTTCTTTGGCACTTGTAAAAACCGGAAACAGAATAGCCGCGAGTATCGCAATAATTGCAATAACTACCAACAACTCAATGAGTGTAAAACCTTTGGATCGCATTCCCATTCCTCCTACATATGATGCAATTATCTTGGGGGCGGAAACCCGCGACTTTGCATGGCTCGACGAAAATTCTCCAGTAATTCTTCGNNGATGACCCCTTGCTTGCGCCTCGGCAAGCTCCTCGTTGCCAGCTACTATTGCATCGATCAGCCCATCGTGTATGTCAGGGCGGCTCGCTCTCGCCGGAAGCCATACAATGTTTCGTATGGTGTTTGTGATGACTCGAGAGTTGCTGAGCATCCTTGCAAGCTGCCTTGAACCTGAACACTTGACGATCAATGCGTGCAGATTAGCATCATTTTTGAGACATCCCTCAACATCTCCATCCATGGCGCATTCTTTGAACCTGCCGGCAAGGTCTTTAAGTTTTGCCCTCTGTTCTGACGTTGCCCGCACGGCACATAGGCGCGCCGCCACCTGTTCGAGAGCGGAACGGATAATTATTGCCGACTCCATTTCATCGACTGACCAGTTGATAACTTGAGCGCCCCGATTTGGTGAAGATACCACCAAACCGTCGTGTTCAAGCCGCCTTATAGCTTCCACAATCGGAATGTTGCTTGTATTGAGCTGCGCCGCGAGGTCGCGCTGTATCAAACGCATTCCAGGCTTCAATTCGCCTCGCTCTATCATATCGCGAAGCCTGGAATATATCTGCTCAGAAGCCGTTTTATTGGACTTTATATCTCGCTCTGTTTTACTCATCACCATACCCTGCAGCAAATGCTGTAGCATTTGTCATGTGAATTATTGCCTAGATTACGCATACTGTCAAGGGGTAATTACAGAAAAAGTTTCATGAATTTCATCCGGCATTGTGGTATCATGGTGCGCGTCAAAAAGGTTTTACCGGGAGGCCGTATTAATGCTCGATACTCGTATGAAAAAACTAGCCGATCTTTTGGTCGGATATTCCGTGAAAGTGCAGCCGGGAGAGAAAGTACTTATCGATGCACATGAAATACCTGCGGATATGGTTAATGTGCTTGTCGATGCGGTGTGCGAAGCAGGCGGATTGCCGTTCGTGGACGTTCACAACGCGAGAGTAAAAAGGGCAATGGTTCTGCAATCAAGCGAGGAACAGATGAAGACACTCTGCAGGCGTGATTTAGGATTCATGAAAGAAATGAACTGCTACATCTCACTGCGCGGCGGAGAGAATATCACTGAGATGTCCGACGTCCCCGAGGACAAGATGAAGATCTATCAGGAGCACTGGCAGACACCTGTCACGGATTATAGAGTGGACAGCACCAAATGGGTGGTTTTACGATGGCCCTCCCCTTCCATGGCGCAGCTTGCCGGAATGAGCACGGAGGCCTTTGAAGACTTTTACTTCGATGTCTGCACACTGGATTATGCAAAGATGTCCGAGGCTCAGAATTCTCTCAAAGAGCGTATGGAGCGCACGGATAAAGTCCGTATAATCGGCCCGCTGGATACGAACCTGACATTCTCGATTAAAGGCATATCGGCCGTTAAATGCGACGGCATAGTAAATATCCCCGATGGAGAAGTCTTTACCGCTCCGGTTAAAAACAGCGTGAATGGTGTTATACACTTTAATGCCGGAACGATTTACCATGGCAAGCCATTCGATGATATAAGGCTGGCATTCAAAGACGGCAAGATTGTCGAGGCGACAGGGTCGGACACGAAGGCTCTCAACAGCATACTCGACTCCGATGAGGGAGCGCGCTATATAGGCNNAGGCGAGTTTTCGCTCGGCTTCAATCCGCACATAAAGCATGTCATGCGCGATATTCTCTTCGACGAGAAGATCAACGGCTCCCTCCACTTCACACCGGGCAGAGCTTACATGGAAGCCGATAACGGCAACAAGTCTGAGATTCACTGGGATATGGTTCTGATTCAGACCGAGGAATTCGGTGGTGGAGAGATCTATTTCGATGATGAGTTGATCCGAAAGGATGGGCGGTTTATGCCCGATTATTTGCAGGGACTGAACCCGGAGAATCTGGTGTAGAGTTTTACGCATCTTTGCAGGTTCGTCAGGAGCCTTATGAAAGCGCAAAGTATTATTGACAGCTATACATCAAGGTGCTACGATTGCATTGATCGTAGCACCTTGCTTGTTCTTAGAGAATCGAGAAAGATATGCACATACCGGACGGATATATAGGGCCCCAGACATATGCGCCTGCTTACGCAGCGATGATCCCCCTGTGGGCCGCAGCCTCAAAAAAAGTAAAAGAAAAGCTCCGCTCGCGTCAAATCCCGATGTTGGCTCTCGGCGCCGCATTCAGTTTTGTAATAATGATGTTCAATGTTCCTATCCCCGGCGGGACTACGGGCCATGCTGTCGGCGCGGTTTTGATAGCAGTTCTGCTCGGGCCATGGGCCGCTGTGATCGCCGTATCACTTGCTCTGATTGTCCAGGCTCTAGTATTCGGTGACGGCGGAATTACGGCCATCGGCGCGAACTGCTTCAATATGGCAGTAGTAATGCCGTTTACGGGATGGTGGATATACCGGCTGATAAGCGGTTCTTCTCCACTAACATCCGCGAGAAGGCGGATATCGGCAGCTGTCGCGGGGTATGTTGGGCTTAATGTAGCAGCAATTTCGACAGCCGTAATGTTCGGCATACAACCATTAATCGCTAAAGACTCGGCTGGGCACGCTCTTTATAATCCTTTCGGGCTGAAGGTGGCTGTATCTGCAATGGCAATCGAGCATCTTCTTGTATTCGGTTTTGTGGAAGCTATTGTAACGGGACTTGTGGTGGCTTACATGCAGCGGACCGATCCGTCGCTCCTTCTCGCCGGTTCGGGCTTAAATAAAACGGAGCCGGTTAAGGCGAAAGCGGCAAATGTCCCGCTCTTTCGTAAGATAGGAATCGCGCTTGTTATGCTGGCTTTGATAAGCCCGTTGGGAATATATCTCCCTGAAAAACTAAAGGCAGGTTCGGCTTGGGGTGAATGGGGAGCCGATGAAATAAAGGGCATCGCGGGATATGTGCCGCAGGGTTTGAGCAAACTCGGCTCGCTTTGGAAAGCGCCTATGCCGGATTATTCACTTTCAGAAAAGAATCCATATCTGGCTTATGTTTTATCGGGAATAATCGGGATTTCAATTGTGGCTCTTATTATCATAGGTATAAGCAGACTGATCGTGAGAAAGGCCGGCAATAATGACTCTGCCTGATTGGATGACAACTCAGGAGTCTTGCAATCTACCAGAATATTCAAAACGAAGAAATAACTGGGCCAGAAAAGCTGCTAACGCTCTCTCTCGCGTGCTCACAGAGATGCTTCTGGACGAAAAGACAGCGGCGCAAAAAGGACTTTTGCAGAATATAGACGCTCGCTTCAAAGTCGTAGGCATTATCGGTTTGATTGTAATATCCACCCTCATCCATAATATATCCGCCTTGGCGCTGCTTTATTTGTTATCTGCCGCTGTCGCCACAGCTTCGAAAATCCCACTCAAACGACTACTGAAGGTCTGGCTGGTCGTGCCTCTGTTTTCAGCCCTAATTGTGCTGCCCACGATCTTGAATATCGTCACCCCAGGAACGGCGGCCATTACGATCAACCAAAAGCTGGCTGTTACCTGGTCGGGACTGTATCTGGCGGCTCGGTTCGTCTTGCGGGTAGGAGTGTGTGTTACACTGGCTCTGCTGCTTACTGCTACGACGCGGAAAGATCGGCTGTTTTATGGGCTGCGGGCCTTGGGCGTGCCGCAGATATTTATTATCCTTTTAGCAATGATGGCGCGGTATCTGGAGGTGCTTATTCGGTCGGCTCATGAGATTCATCTTGCAAAAATCAGCCGGTCGATCCGTCCGGGCACTATTCGCCGGGATCAGAACTGGACCGGCGCGGGAATAGGCATGCTTTTTAGAAAGACATATAAACTCGGCGATGAGATCCATCTCGCGATGCTTTCGCGCGGATATAAAGGAGAGTTTGCACTTCTGAAGCAGCCTAGGGCCTACCTTAGAGACTGGGTATTTATAATGAGCATCTCAGCAATAGGATTTGGATTGTTTTTGATATGACGGACAAAATTTTCAGAATTTCGGACGTGTGTTTTGCTTATCCCGGTGAAGAGCTATGCCTCGATAAGATATCCTTTGACGTGACTCGGGGTGAGAAAATTGCGCTTCTGGGTGCGAATGGAAGCGGAAAATCGACTCTCCTGCATCTGCTGGATGCACTTTATTTTCCGACATCCGGGACTATTACGGCTTTTGGAAGCGAGATAACTGAAGAAGCGGTCGAGACGACGCCTTTGGGGCAAAGATTCAGGAAAGATGTCGGTTTTGTATTTCAAAACTCGGATGCTCAGCTTTTCTGTACGAGTGTTGAAGAGGAGCTTGCATTCGGCCCTCTGCAGCTCGATTTGGCACGCGATGAGATACTTCGCCGGATAGACGACACACTCGATCTGCTGCAAATCTCTCACCTGCGGGAGCGATCGCCGCTAAAGCTCAGCGCGGGCCAGAAGAAGCTTGTTGCGCTTGCCTCGGTGTTGGCAATTGGCCCATCGGTATTACTTCTGGACGAACCTACGGCCGGTCTCGACCCTCGAAGTCAAAATATGCTCCTTGATATACTCGGAGAGCTGAATAAGGCCGGAATCACACTCATAACCGCAACTCACGACCTCGCCATGCTGCCGCATGTGGCTGATAGAGCTATAGTCCTTAGTGAGGATCATAAAATTGCCGCAGACGACGGGGTTGATGATATACTTCAGGATGTTGATTTGCTGGAGTCGGTGAACCTTATCCACGCGCATACTCATCGGCATGGAGACATGGTTCACAGGCATCCGCACTCACATGTGATCGCTCACGGACATATTCACAAAGACTAAGGGTATATCGGGGCATGGTGTTCGTCAAAGAACTATTGTGAAAACATGGAGGTGCGGATATGACAAAGCGAGCATCGAGATTCCTTTTAATTTGTGTGTCGCTTTCAATTATTGCATCATCTCTGAGCGGATGCGGCGGCACTATGGCTACGGCGGCTAATGTTCTCAAGATAGCGGCAGTCAAAGCCGTTCTTGATGAGGGCAGCAACTCAAATAACACGCTTATCAGGATTTTAGCCGATATAATTTCGGGAAACGCACTTAAAGAAGCAATCGCGATTATAACCAGGCCGGACGACGGCCATAAGGAAGCAGTTATACTCACACTCAATGAAGACGGGAAATATGAGGGGTCTTATGCAGCGGAATCCAGCCCAATTGAAACGACCGAGTATTCCGTAGAAGTAACTGCTACAGACTCCACCGGTGAAAGCGCGGTTTCCGAATCCGTAACAGTTGAAGTTCCAGCCGATTCTGAATAATCGCGGAGACACAGAGTGATCTAAAAAGGGGACAATTTTGCGAATAGCATATTTTGATTGTTTTGCCGGTATCAGCGGCGATATGACACTGGGTGCGCTGGTGGATGCAGGCGCTGATTTCGAACAGCTCAAGTTCCAGTTAACCAAGCTTGACGTTAAGGATTTTGCATTAACCATAGACAGAATTGTACAGCGCGGGATATCTGCGGCGAGTGTCAAAGTCCATGTTCACCATGAAGAGCATCATCACGAACACCATCACCACGGCAGGAGTTTCACCGATATAAAGCGCCTGATCGAAGGCAGTGGCTTGAGCGAGGATATCAAAGGTAAGTCGATTGCTATCTTTAGGCGGCTTGGTGAGGCTGAGGCAAAAATTCACGGTAAAAATATCAATGAAATCCATTTCCATGAAGTCGGGGCGGTGGATTCGATTGTGGATATAGTCGGCGCATGCATCTGTTTAGAACTCCTGCAAATCGATAAGGTTTATTGCAGCCCCATTCCGACATTTTATGGAACGGTAGAGATCGCTCATGGAACATTTCCCCTGCCCGCTCCGGCAACCGCTGAAATCTTAAAAAACGCACCCTGGCGTGAACTTGGAATCGAGGGTGAGATAGTGACCCCGACAGGTGCAGCAATAATCGCCGCGCTTGCAGAGTCTTTTGGTTCCATGCCGGCAATGACCTTGAAGGCGACAGGATATGGCGCGGGAACCAAAGACTTCGGTATTCCTAATGTGCTTCGGGTAATGGTCGGTGAAAGCGCGGATAAGGCAATAGAGCATGAAGAGGTCGCGGTTATAGAATCGAACATAGACGACCTCAGCCCGCAGATATATGAAGTTGTGATGGAAAGGTTGTTTGCCGCCGGGGCACTGGATGTCTATCTCACTCCGATTCAAATGAAAAAGAACCGTCCTGCTACACTTTTGTGTGTAATTTGCTCGCCTGAAAGCGTCAATACTATTGCTGATATTCTATTTGAGGAGACTTCCACTATCGGCCTGCGAATCGACAAACGCTCTCGTATGTGCCTGCCTAGGGAGACTATTACCGTGCAGACAGCGTATGGGTCTATTAGGATTAAGGTTGCCCATAAGGATTCAAAGATTATCAACGCTCAGCCTGAGTATGAGGATTGCAAGTCAGCGGCTGCAAAGCACAATATTGCCGTAAAGATGGTCAGGGATTCGGCTATTGCGGCTTTTTATAATCGCGGAGACGCGGAGTAAAAGCAGATTTCATATTGTGTATTTCCTAAAGAGCCGTACGTTCAGGACCCAGTTCGCAAATCAACTAGTATTCCACAGAAGAGGATTTGATCTTGAATGTGTCTTTCACTTCATATACACTGACTCTTTATGTAGCTTTATCAAACTCACGTTAGCTAATCTATAGGGTCTTTAGTTATTGGCTATATAAAATTAACGATGCTGTAAGAGGTGATGAGGTGTCTAGAGACAGTAATCTGAAGCAAGAAGATCAAGAGCTTCTTATGGAGGCTTCACGCCTGAGCGATCTTGCGATAGAAAAATGGGACAAAGGTGAGTATCCTCCAACAGAACAGCTTTTTTCAAGAGCATTGGAAATATGGAAGACTGTTTTGGGAACCAACAGCGAGCATGTAGCCACTGGATTATATAACCTTGCCAATTTATATTATGTACAAGGTAGATATGATGAGGCAGTCCAGCTATATAAACGATCACTCTCCGTAGCTAAGAAACATCCAGAACCATCTTTGCTTGTCAACATCCTTCATTGGCTTGCAGAAACCTATTTCGCTAATCGGGAATACAACAAAGCTCACCAGATTTACAAAAAAGTAATTGCTATTACAGAAGAAGTTTCAGGCTCTAATTCCCCCGAATTAGCGACTGCAATTATGGATTTAGGTTTCTCATACTATTATGTCGGAAAATATAATAAGTCTGAACCGTATTATCTCCATGCTCTTTCAATAAGAGAAACCGCAATAGGAATAGATAGTATTGAAGTTGCTGACACTTGCCAGTCTTTAGCAATCCTCTATGATAATGCCGAAGGACTCAATACTGATGCAGAACCATATTATCGACGGACGCTATCTATTTATGAGAATACTTATGGTAATGCCCACAAAATTACGGCTGAAGCGGCATATCGTCTTGCGGATCATCTTGCCCACCGTGGAAAATTTGATGAAGCTGACATATTTTACAATAAATGGATCAGTATCATAGAGCATATTCCTAACATAGCCGCTGACGAAATAGGTTGGATGATAAGCGGCTATGAGAAATATCTGAAGAAGATTGGTCGTGAGAAGGAAGCCGAGGCTCTAGTGAATCAATGGCAGCAGCCCGATGCATATGAATCCTTGATAATGAATGAATACGAAAAACGTAAGTCAACTCTTGGTCCAGACCATCCGTTAACATTGGAAACTCTTTCCAGCATCGCGAATTCCTTCATATTCAATGAAAATTATGCTCAGGCAGAAGAGATACATAGGGAGGTTCTACAAAAACGTGAAAAGGTGCTTGGACCTAATCATCCAGACACTGCGCAAAGCTTATATCAATTGTCAAAAATAGCGAGATATAAAGATCAGTTAAAGGATGCTGAAGCATACATTTGTAGAGCCATTAATATTCAAGTAGAGATCGAAGGGAAAAACAATCTTGAATATGCGCTCTATATGGAACAACTTGCCTATATTTTCGACGCGCAAGAGAAAACAGAGCAGGCAGAATCTTTATATAAAGAGATCTTATCCACCATAGATGTAGTCTCTGGGCATGAAAGTCGTGATATGGCTGAATCTTTATGGCACTTAGGGCGTTTTTATGCCTCTCATAGAAAGTTTTCCGAAGCAGAATCTACATTAAGGGAAGCAATTGATATCACAGAAAAAAATATTGGCGTAAGCCAACTTGAAAAAACGGACTATCTTGAAGATTATGCATATGTACTAGATAAACTAGAAAAAACCGAATTAGCTGAAGCTGCCAGGCAACAAGCAGAAGCTATCCACAAGGATTATGAGCGCGAACGAGAGGAAGAAGAACAGGATTGGTGAGAGATTGGGAACGAACAGCACCGAATTTTTGGGAAATTTTGGTCTAGTTGCTGTCTTATAATTACGGGAGTGCATTGTAGGGAGCTTCGGAACATTCGCTCGCGAAGCATATTTACAGAAGAAATGCATTTTGACACAAATAACAACTAAAACGAACTGCTCCACGCTCAAAATTTAGCTTTTCACACTCAGTTCGTTTTAACAAAAACGCGAAAATANNTATTCCGCGGCTCTGCTTATTCCGTGTTTCCGCGATTCTTTTAGCAGCCTGGGGTGGGATTCGGAAATCCCACCCCAGGTTGTTTTTTAATATTACATCATTCCCATTCCGGGCATGCCGCCCATACCAGGCATTCCGCCACCGCCGGGCATCGCCGGTGCGGCAGACTTGGGCTCGGGCTTTTCGGTGATGACTGCTTCCGTGGTCAGGAGCAGAGAAGCTATGCTTGATGCATTCTCCAATGCGGCTCTGGTGACCTTTGCGGGGTCGACTATTCCAGCCTTGACCATATCTTCATACTCGCCGGTGATCGCATTGAATCCGATTCCGGGCTTAGCTGCCTTCAGCTTCTGAACGACAACCGAGCCTTCAGCACCTGCATTGCCTGCAATTCGCCGAGCAGGCTCTTCGAGCGCCTTGCGGACGATCTTCAGACCGACCTCTTCATCGCCTTCGACCTTGACATTATCGAGCGCGGAGATGAGGTTAATGAGAGTAGCACCGCCGCCGGGGACGATTCCCTCTTCGACAGCCGCTCGGGTTGCCGAAAGAGCGTCTTCAATGCGGGCTTTCTTCTCTTTGAGTTCGGTCTCGGTTGCAGCACCGACTCGGATAACGGCAACACCGCCGGAGAGCTTGGCAAGTCTCTCCTGGAGTTTTTCACGGTCGTAGTTGGAGTCGGTCTTCTCGATCTCCGACTTGATCTGAGCAACCCTGCCCTTTATGGCGTCCTGGCTGCCTTTGCCTTCGACGATTGTGGTCTTCTCTTTTGTGATATGGACCTTTGCGGCTTNNTGGCCTTGCGCCTGTCGCCGAACCCGGGAGCCTTGACCGCCGCAACATTCAGAGTGCCTCTGAGCTTGTTTACAACCAGCGTAGCGAGAGCTTCGCCTTCGAGGTCTTCAGCGATAATGATCAGAGGCCTGCCCATCTGGATGACCTTCTCCAGAATCGGGACGATGTCGGCTATTGCAGAGATTTTCTTCTCGTAAAGGAGAATGAGCGGTTCTTCATAAACAGCCTCCATCCGCTCGGCATCGGTGACCATATAGGGAGAGATGTAGCCCTTGTCGAACTGCATACCCTCGACCCACTCGAGAACCGTATCAGTGCTCTTGGACTCCTCGACCGTTATGACTCCGTCCTTGCCGACTTTCTCCATTGCATCGGCAACAATATCGCCGATCACATTGTCGTTTGCGGAGATGCTTGCGACCTGAGCGATCTCGGCCTTAGCCTCAACCGGAGTGCTGAGCTTTTTGATCTGCTCGACTGCCGCGGCTACGGCCTTGTCGATCCCACGCTTGATCGCCATCGGGTTTGCGCCCGCTGCAACGTTCATGAAACCTTCGCGGGCTATGGCCTGGGCGAGAACGGTGGCGGTGGTGGTTCCGTCGCCTGCAACATCGTTTGTCTTTGAAGCAACCTCGCGAACGAGCTGTGCGCCGACGTTCTCGAACCTGTTTTCGACTTCAATCTCTTTTGCGATGGTAACGCCGTCATTTATAACGCTGGGGCTGCCGAATTTCTTCTCGATCATCGCATAGCGGCCTCTTGGGCCAAGGGTTACGCCGACCGCATCGGCAAGCGCATTGATGCCGCGCTCCATAGCACGGCGGGCATCTTCACTGAATTTCAAATCTTTTGCTGCCAATTATTCGTCACTCCCCTCTTATTTGCCTTCCAGAATGGCAAGAATATCTTCCTGGCGGAGGATCACATACTCCTCGCCATCGACTTTGACTTCGGTGCCGGAATATTTGCCGTAGATGACCTTATCGCCGACCTTAACGTCTATCGGAGCGATTTTACCGGACTCCAGTTGGGTTCCAGGCCCGACAGCAATAACTTCGGCTTCCTGAGGCTTCTCCTTTGCGCTGTCAGGCAGCACGATTCCGCCTGCAGTAACCTGCTCAGCGGCGAGAGCCTTTGCAATTATTCTGTCTCCAAGTGGCTTAAGCATAAATAAAGACCCCTTCTTCCATTTAGTATTGGGTGTTTTATATTGATTATTGCTCATTTTTAGCACTCGGGATGACTGAGTGCCAGTTGTGCATTTTACTAGTTTGTGTAGGTACAGTCAAGAGGAATTGCGATGAAATTAATAAAAAGAGGGTCTGTTTTTTTTAGTTATGTATGATGATCCAATTATGGAAAAGGTCTGCCTGAAATGACAAGCGACAGAAACTTGGCGTTGAATCTGCCAAAGTCATATCGACGCATACTAATCAATAAAATGGATCACGAGTAATTGCTCACTCTTTGTGATTACTAATATACCTTCCATTATCTTGAGCTCTGTCGAAAGGTGCGGTAAAGCTTAAACAATAGCTCAGAATTACCCGCATACTTCGACAAAGCTCAAGGTGCTCACCTCTTACTCATCATTTGTGAGCTGTTACGATCACGATCAAAACTCAACCACTGATTTTATTGCTGATCCTGCTTTTCTTTCTGCATCTCTTCTTGTATGGCCCTTGCATCCTCTTGCAGTATTTGCAGTTGTTCAGGGCTCATCATGGATGCCGCCTGCATATTCATCTTCAGCATAGCACGCCTTTGATCCTGGGACATATTACAGAGCATATCGGTCTGCCTGGTAACCATCTGCTTGAGATAATCAGGATTTGCACCTATTAAGGTTTGCATCACTGCGCTCATATACTCAGGCCCGACATTATTCATTATATCCAAATTGGCTACTATAGCCTGCTCCCTCTCCTCAGGAGTCATTTTCATAAACAGATCCATCTGTTCCTTTGTAGTTTCCTCATACTTGTTTACCGCCTTATTGTCCTCAGCCTCTTTAGCGGCAACAGCGGCATCATTGGTCACAATATAGACCGGCTTGAGACCCTCCGCTTTGGCAACCGTGTCCAGGGATGCTTGGACTCCCTTATCGGTCTCGCAATGCAATACACACTTTTTGCTCGACGAACCGGCAATAGCTATGTCAGGAAAGCTGAGACCCGAGACGAGCCGAATTGTAGCGGCCAACCGGTCCGGTTGTTCAAGAAGTTTCGAGCTGGGATCAATATAAATCTTGCGCCAATCCAGCTTTCCCACCTTGCATATCGTTTCAAGAACCGTCTCTAAAGGCAAATCATTGAACGAGACAGTCACCTTGTTCTGTACACTCGATTCGACAATTATCTTTTGCTTTGATTTCTCTGCGAGTGTCTTGAACACATCGGTTGCCTTCACGTCTTTCACGTCAATAGAAATTTTAGCCTCATCAGACTTGGCCACAGCCTCAGCACTGCTATTTATAACTTCTGTCTTAATTTCATCTGCAGTAACTGCCCCGGCACATACCACCAGAGTCGCTGCAACTGCCAAATAAATTCCTAGACCTTTAGCCATTTTAGATACCCTTGTATGCCCACATAATGAGTTGATAATAGGTAATTCGTGACCGTAAGTAATCATCCTGCTATTATTCACATATTTTAGAATTTCGTAACAAGTGGCGTTATAAATCTTCCTTCTGTCCGTATTTCTCCCGATATCTTTTGTGGCCGCGGATTATCTCATCATTTGGAATTTGAATCGGCCTGCCCCTAAGGATTGCTAGGTGAACCGTCTTAGCGACATCCTCGCACATAACCGCCGCTTTTAGGGCGGCATTAACGTTTTCACCTACGGAAAAGACCCCGTGGTTTTGCAGTAAAATGGCGGGGCAATTGCCGATGAACTTTACCACCGCCTCGCCGATCTGCTCTTCGCCGATCGGGCAGTATGGAGCGCACGGTATGTCACAGCCGAACTCATCGGCAATAGCGGTAAGAACGCAGGGGATACCCTCACCCAACGCAGCGAAGCTGGTAGCATAGTTTGAATGAGTGTGAACAACTCCGTTGACCTTGTCCATGCGTCGGTAAATATTGCAATGGGTCAGTGCATCTACCGACGGTTTGAGGTCGCCTTCGATGAGATTGCCATTAAGATCGACTATTACCATCTTCTCTGAAGACAACTCCTCAAAAGCCATTCCACTGGGCTTTATCACCACATAGCCGGACTTGGGATCCCGACCACTGGCATTACCACTGGTCATCGTCACCAAATTCCTGCGCGGAAGTTCTTTGTTTGTATTGCAGACCATCTCTCTCAGTTCGGGTAACAGCACTTTTGTCTCCATATGTTCGTAAGCAGCGAAGTCGGCACGTGCCGTGAATATTTCACTATTTTACGAATGATTCTCTTCCTTGATTTTCTTGAGTCTTTTCATTACATCGTTGCCGCCCCTTCCAAAATAGTCGTGGAGCTGCTTGTATTCTGAAAAGAGCCGTTTGTAGATCGTATGATTTTCAGGATCAGGCTCGAATGTCTTATCTTTTATCCGAGCCATACTGCCGGCTGCGTCGGAGATATCATCGTACCCGCCGCGAGCCTTACCCGCCGCGACGGCTCCCCACATAGCCGAACCAAGCGCGCAGCACTGTGCCGAAGCCGCCACTNNGCCACTTTCCATTCACGGTTTGTGACATCGGCGTATATCTGCATTAAAACGGCATTCTTCTCGGCGATCCCTCCACAAGCCACAATCTCGTTTACTGCCACACCATTCGACTCGAATGCATCGATGATTATGTTGGCTCCATAAGCCGTAGCCTCGATCAGCGCCCGGTATATCTCTTCCGGCTTGGTACCTAAAGTCATGCCCAAGATCATACCGGTGAGATCGACATCTACCAGCACACTGCGGTTGCCGTTCCACCAATCCAAAGCCAGCAAACCGCTCCCTCCGGGTTTGAGCATAGCTGCCTTCTCAGTCAGAAGACGGTGAACATCGATACCATTATCTCTCGCTTCATCTTCGTATGACGCAGGAACGCAGTTTTCAGTAAACCATGCAAAGTGGTCACCGACACAGCTCTGTCCGGCCTCGAAACCAAAGAAGCCGGGCAGGATGCCGTCCTCGACATATCCGCACATACCCTCGACTATGCGAGGCTCTTTACCGAGTACCATATAGCAGGCGCTAGTTCCCATAATCGCGACCATCGTGCCTTCTTTGGTAACAGTCGCGGCAGGAACGGCCACATGAGCATCTACATTAGCGACAGCAACGGCAGTTCCAGGCACCAGACCCATTTTTGCAGCCATAGATGCAGTAAGCTCACCGGCTTTAGAACCTATCGGCATTATAGTCCGGCTCATCTTTTCATCGACTACGTTTTCGAATCTTGGGTCAAGCGCCTTGAAATATTCTTTTGAAGGAAATCCACTCGCTTTCTCCCACATAGCCTTATATCCCGCCGTGCATGCGTTGCGTGTCTCCACTCCGGTAAGCTGGAGATTGATCCAGTCGGCGGCTTCAATCAGCCTGTCGGCGGCAGCATATACCTCGGGAGCCTCGTCAAGAATCTGCAGAGCCTTGGCAAAAACCCACTCCGAGCTTATTTTTCCGCCATAGCGCTGCAGGAAATTCTCGTTCATCTTCTCAGCGGTTTCGTTGATCCTATTGGCTTCCGGCTGAGCGGCATGATGCTTCCAGAGCTTGACCCAGGCGTGCGGATTGCCGGCCCACTTCGGATCGAAGCACAGCGGAGAGCCGTCGCTGTCGACGGGAAGCATAGTGCAGGCCGTGAAGTCGATTCCAAGACCGATTACATCCTCAGGTGCAACACCCGACTCTTTAAGAACCGCCGGAACGGTGGTCTCCAGAGCGGTAAGATAGTCCTGAGGGTCCTGTAGCGCCCAGTCCGGCGGAAGTTTCTCACCGGATGTCGGCAGGACGTTGTCGATAACCCCATTCGAGTATTCATAAACGCCGGATGAGACTTCCCTGCCAGTCTCCACCTCTACCAGCAGAGCACGTGCTGAAAGCGTGCCGAAATCGATTCCAAGAGAATATTTCATGCCGTTACCTCACAAATTATGTCGCGGATAAAATTAGTCGCCAAACACTCACCATTTGGCGGCACCCGGCAGCGCACAGTGCTTTTGCGCGATTTTTGCCCTGATTTGGACAAAGCAGCCGCAGATCATACAAGTTGAGCCGCAGCAATAATGATCGCACTGAGTGCAGATTTCCAAGCGTCTGGCATATTCGTCATCCGAAACCAGCGTCAGGCTGCCGTCTCGGAGGATATCAGCCAGCACCCTATCGATACTCTCCTGGGTAACCCTCACGTTCGGCATACAGCCCTTACAATCGACCGTATCTATCTCTGGAGTCAACTTAATTCCAATACAACTACCGATTTTGACGGCAGCGCTACTTTCAATTCGGTGTCGGAAACTATTTGCGCGCAATGAAATTCTTTCGTTACGACACAGTCGGGCTTCTCAAACGTATTGCACGCATTTTGGATATCGGCTGTGAGAATGCGTCCCGATAATGACGAAAGATGTGTGCCGCGCATTTCAATAGACAAGTTGACGTCCCCATGCGGATGCTGGTTAGTTAAACTGATATGGATATGCCCATCAGCGTCGCGCGAGGCGCTTGCCGTAACAGTTGGTATAGCGCTGTCACCGAACTCATAATCCGGGCTGTCAAGATAAATGGGCAGCAATGTTGCATCCTGATGAATCTTATACATCTCAAAGACGTGATAAGTCGGCGTGAGGATCATCTTTTCGCCTTCGGTCAAGATCATGGCCTGAAGCACATTCACCGTCTGCGCTATGTTTGCCATACGCACCCTATCTGCATGGTTATTGAATATATTCAGGCTTATGCCTGCCACCAATGCGTCACGGATCGTGTTTTGCTGATAGAGGAATCGAGGATTCGTTCCCGGTTCGACTGTATGCCATGTGCCCCACTCATCAACAATAAGCGCCACTCTCTTGTCGGGATCATATTGATCCATAATAGTCGAATGCTTGCGGATAAGTTCCTCAGTGCGCACGGCCTTTCGCATCAACTCAAACCAGCCGCCATCGTCGTCCACTGCCGCTATATCAAGAGTTTTACAGTAATAGTGGAGAGACAGGCCATGCATGCGCTCGGTCGAATTGGCGGCGACCTCTCGCATCATCACTTCGGTCCATTTATAGTTGTCACTCGAAGGCCCGCATGCTATTCGATTTAACGTGTTGCCACTAAAATTGTATGCATACATTGCATAACGATTGTATGCGTCGGCATAGTATTCGGGACGCATGGAACCGCCACAGCCCCAATTCTCATTTCCAATGCCGAAATAATTCAGTTTCCAAGGCTCGTCCCGGCCATTCTGTCTGCGGAGATCGGCCATCGAGGAGTTGCCGTCGAAAGTGATATATTCGACCCAATCGCGCATTTCCCTGACGGTTCCACTGCCGAGATTTCCGGCAACATAAGGCTCGGCTCCGATCATCTCACAAAGATCGAAAAACTCATGCGTGCCGAAATGGTTGTTTTCAATGACACCGCCCCAATATTTGTTTACACTGCGGGGACGCTTTTTTCGCGGGCCGATGCCGTCCATCCAGTGATAGTCATCCGCAAAGCACCCACCCGGCCATCTTAGGACAGGAGGTTTTATTTTTTGCAGAGCAGCCACAACATCGTTACGGATTCCACGCGTATTGGGTATGGGAGAGTCTTCTCCGACCCATATTCCTTCGTAAACGCATCTGCCGAGATGCTCGGCAAAATGCCCATAGATGTTCTTGTTGATCTTATGCATACCACAATCGGCATTTACAATTATTCGATTCATATTACTCCCCATCAGGATAAAATGAGCAAAAACGTCAAAGGAGTATAGCACCAGCCATACTGACTGTCAACAAATCCATCTACGAAGCATGCGGGTAATTATAAACAAAGATTGACCGCATCCTTCGACCTAGCTCAAGATGCTCGCCTTTTCTTATCATTTCTGGGCAGCTACACATTCGCGGAGCATTTATGGAGATTGTAGAACCGGGTTTGGCCCTGGTATAATACCTGCTGTACACATAATCAAATGAAGGAATGAATGATGGGACTGAGTTTAGCCAAGAAAATAATCAGAAATCATCTGGTCGAAGGCAAAATGGAAGCGGGAGATGAGATTGCGATCCGCATCGACCATACGCTCACGCAGGATGCCACAGGCACTATGGCTTATCTGCAATTTGAAGCTATGGGCGTGCCGAAGGTGCGGACCAAGCGTTCCGTAAGCTACATCGACCATAATACACTTCAGGCCGGTTTTGAGAATGCTGACGACCATGCGTATTTGCAAAGTGTCGCCGCAAAGCACGGTATATTTTTCTCGAGGCCCGGAAATGGTATATGCCACCAGGTACAGCTTGAGAGGTTCGATGTGCCGGGCGATACGCTGCTCGGCTCGGACAGCCATACCCCCACCGCAGGCGGCCTTGGAGTGCTTGCAATAGGAGCAGGCGGGCTGGATGTCGCGGCCGCTATGGCCGGGCAGCCGTTTTATCTGCCTATGCCGCAAATTTGCCTCGTGAAGCTCACCGGAAAATTGCAGCCCTGGATCTCGGCTAAGGATGTAATACTCGAAGTGCTGCGGATAATGAGTGTGAAGGGTGGAGTCGGCAAGATTATCGAGTACGGCGGTGATGGAGTCGCCAGCCTTTCGGCTACCGACAGGGCGACCATCACAAATATGGGAGCTGAGCTTGGGGCCACGACGTCGATTTTTCCGAGCGACGATGTGACGCGGCAGTTTATGGCAGCTCAGGGCCGCGAGAACGAGTGGCAAGAGCTTAAAGCCGATGATGATGCCGAATATGATGAAGTTATAGAGATAAACTTGGACAATCTTGAACCAATGATCGCCATGCCGCATATGCCGGACAAAGTGGTTAAGGTTGCACAAGTTGAAGGCAAAAAAGTTGATCAGGTAGCGATTGGAAGCTGCACTAATTCGTCATTGAGAGACCTTATGATAGTTGCCGGAGCGCTGAAGGGTAAATCAGTGCATCCGGGTGTGAGCCTTGTGATATCTCCCGGGTCGAAGCAGGTATTCGAGATGATCGCCAGGAACGGCGCTTTGGCCGATCTGATTGCATCGGGCGCGAGGATATTGGAATCGGCCTGCGGGCCATGTATCGGGATGGGTCAGGCTCCAAAGACGAATGCAGTCTCAATAAGAACATTTAACAGGAACTTCGAGGGCAGGAGCGGGACCAAGAGCGCGGGAGTATACCTGGCAGGGCCCGAGGTTGCGGTCGCGGCGGCGATTAATGGCGTGATTACCGATCCGAGAAAGCTTGGAACGCCTGTTACATTCGATTACCCCGAGAAGTATCTGGTGGATGACCGGATGATTATTTATCCGAGTGACGAGCCTGAGAAGGTGGAAGTGGTTCGAGGCCCAAATATTAAGCCTCTACCTCAAAATACCAAACTGCCGGATACACTGGCTGGAAAGATTTTGCTTAAAGTGGGAGACAATATTACGACAGACCACATAATGCCCGCGGGAACTAAGGTGCTGCCTCTGCGATCGAATATTCCCGCTATATCAGAGTTTGTATTTACGGCGGTCGATCCTGAATTCCCTAAGCGAGCGAAGGAATACGGCGGCGGGTTCATACTAGGCGGAGAGAACTATGGCCAGGGTTCATCGCGCGAGCATGCGGCTCTTGCTCCGATGTATCTGGGAGTGAAGGCGGTAATCGCTAAATCATTCGCCCGGATACACAGGCAGAACCTGATAAACTTCGGTATTTTGCCCCTCAAACTGGCTGACCCCGATGACTACGAGAAGATCGATCAGCTCGATGATGCGGAAATTCTGAATCTCGGGTCGCTTGCAGGCGAACAGGAACTGATCGATAAAAGCAAAAACGCAACCATCAAGCTCACGCACGATCTGTCTGAACGAGAGATCGAGGTCGTTAAGGCCGGTGGAAGGCTCAACTACATAAGGACTCAGGGATAATGCATCTTCTCAACTTTATAAATGCGGATTGCAGCGGAAATACGCTTGCAATGAACTATGACAACGGCTGGCTTAAAATCACGGCGTATTCAGATGATATATTGCGAGTGCAGATGGGACCAAAGTCTACCGATCCTGCTCCAGAAGGCTTCGCGATTGCCAAGCATGACTGGAACCTTGTGAAACTTTCATGCAGCCAGGATGATGACTTCCTGGAGATTACGACAAGCAAGCTTCAATTGAAAATTGAAAAGAAATCCGGCAAATTGGGATTTTATAACAATGATTGTATGAAACTGACCGACAGCCGGGGATGGTGGAACGAGCAGTTTTGCGGCAGCAAGCATGCGTCTTCGGATGATGAGCATTTCTTCGGATTCGGATTGCAATTCCATAGCCTCGACCAGCGCGGAAAACTGCGCAATATTAAGACAAATGCCGATCCGCCCGCTGACAGCGGCAATGCGCATGCCCCGGACCCGTTCTTCTACAGCACGCGCGGATATGCGATTTTTCTCAACAGCTACGGCTACTCGAACTTCGATATGTGCTGGAGCGATGAGAATGAATACACTTTCAGCGCCCCTGAGAAGACTCTGGATTACTTCTTTATATACGGGCCGTCATTCAGACGCATATCGGAGCTTCAAACGCTGCTCAGAGGCAGGCTCAAAATGCCCGCAAAGTGGGGATTGGGGTTCTGGTATAGAATGCCCAGCACGTGGAAATCGGACTTGACTGTCGAGAGCGCAAAGGAGTTTCGCAAGCGAGATATCCCTTGTGATGTGATCGGCCTCGAACCCAAATGGCAGACTCACACATATCCGTGCACGTATGTCTGGAATAAGGAATATTATCCAGATCCAAAGGGTTATGTGAAGTGGATGCGAGATAATGGGTTCCATGTGAACCTTTGGGAGCACGAATGGGTGCATGAGGACGCGCCGTTCTACAACGAACTCAAAGATAAGAATTTACTCGCTGACAAAAAAGGCATGGGAGGCGCGGCACCTGATTTCACATTCCAGGAGACACGCGATATCTTCGCAAAACAGCATATAACCGAACATATTGAGATCGGAATAGACGGCTATAAGCTCGATGAGTGCGACGGTTCGGATTATACCCCACCNNTGGTTCTACCCGGATGACACGCAGTTCCCATGTGGCCTCACAGGTGCTCAGATGCACAACCTGACGGGATTTTTATACAGCCAGGCAATGCATGAGATGTTTGAAAAGCTGGGTCTGCGCACATACTTCCTCTTGAGAGCAAGTTTTGCGGGCGGCCAGGCGCATCCATCGTGCATCTACAGCGATTATTATCAACTCAATCAGTATATTCGTGCGCAGGCGACATCGGGGTTTTCAGGGTTCCTGTGGTGTCCTGAGCTTCGTCAGGCAGCATCCGATGAGGAGTTCATCAGGCGAGCTCAAAATATGTTTTTCTCACCGCTCGCGATGATCAATGCTTGGGAAGGAGACGAATCGCTTCTGCCGTGGAAGCGTGGCGAGGAGCCGGAACGGATTTTCAGGGAATTTGCCAAGCTCAGGATGCGTCTTGTCCCTTATATTTACAGTTCACTGTATCAAACTCACAAGACGGGGCTGCCTGTCGCGAGGGCATTGGTGATGGACTATCCCGATGATACCGCGACTTATGAGGTGGATAACCAGTTCATGCTCGGTGAGAGTATGATGGTTGCGCCGGTTGAGGAAGGCACCAGCAGAGAAGTCTATCTTCCGGAAGGCAAATGGACCGATTTTTGGACCGATGCCGTGTATGAAGGCGGAAGAAAGANNCTATCTTCATAAAGGAAGGTGGAGTCATCCCCATGGCGCCTGCAATGAGCTATGTCGGTGAGAAGCCGGTCGATGAAATAGAGCTGCATGTGTATCTAGGAGATGGATCGTTTACTCTGTTCGATGACGACGGAGTGACCACTAAATATCTTCAGGGCGAGTATGCTGCCGTGCCGGTGCAGGTGAGCAAGAATCAGGTTAAGGTCGGCAAACTAGAAGGCAATTACACGAGTAAAATTAAGACTATTATAATTGTGGCCCATATGGATGGGACGGCAAAAGAGGTTGCAAGAGTGCCGTTCGGCGATGAAGCTTACCTCAACATTTAGTTGAGCTTAGGATTCCCCCTCACCCCAGCCCTCTCCCGCCAAAGTGGGAGAGGGAGAAGAAAGTTGATATTAGCTGGTAAAAATGATGGTTTCTTAAGCCGATAAATATTTTGGCAACATTGGTTGATCTGATGCGTCTGTCGTAATTGAAGGTACAAGACGATGAAATGCCCGGATAAAACAAAGCTGGAACAATATGTTTTGGGAAAGCTGGATCAAGAAAAGATGATCGAGCTTGACGAGCACGTGCATTCGTGTGACGAGTGCAAGGCTGCTTTGCGCGATATTACCAGCATAAAGATGGCTGGGATTAACCTGGGCGCGTCTCTCCTCGGCCTGGACTGCCCCGAATATGAAGAGCTTTCGGCTTTCGTTGATGAGCAGTTATCGAGCGAGAGGACTGCATTCGTTAGATCTCACATAAATTCCTGCGAGCCGTGTTTTAATGATGTGCAGCGCATGCAGGAATTTAGAGCGCACGCCGCACTTAGAGAGAAAATTACCGTCAGCCCAAGAACCAACCGGGTGTCATACGGTTGGGGTGTTTGGAAACGAGCCTTTGCAGGCGCGCTAGGAGCGGCTGTAATCGCTGGGCTGGCTATAGGTATTGGATCGTTTACCGGGCCTAAGGAAAAGCCTGTTGTGGTAGCGGTTAGGCCTGCTGATACGATAGTCAAACCAACTCCGGAAAAGCCGGGTGCTGTAAAGCCGGATATGAAACCGAGCACGTCCGCACCTGTGACGGTTGCAGTTAAGCCTGAACAGCACGATAACGCTGTGGCGCCGGTGCTCAAGGATGGGAAATATCAGGTTATAAAGCAAAACGGTCGGTTGGTGTTGGCTGATGCAAAAGGCGCAAGGACACCACTTGAGGCAAAAATAGCCGCATCCATTCAGGAAAAGCTTGCAACTGGAAGCATAAAGCAGCCAAAGACTGTTCAGATGGCAATGCTTCCCGTGCATATGAGAGACCCCGAAGGTTACAAGGCTCCAGCGAATGCGCCAAACCTGGTTTCACCACTTGATAAAGTTGTTTTGAGCACGCAGCCGCAGATGAAGTGGTCGAAAGTCGATCTTGCCGAGTCTTATCGGGTCAGAGTATATGACATGCAAGGCCGCCTGGTAATGGAAAAGACGACAGATAATTGCACTCTGACTNNACTGCCCAGGGGCCATCAATATATGTGGCGAGTGGGTGTGAGATTCAATGAAAGCGATAGCTGGGTCGAGTCGGCTAAGGGCTGTTTCTATGTTCTCTCGAATGAGGACTATGCATCGATTCAGAATATAAAGAGAAATCTTCCCGGCTCTCATCTGGCATTAGGCGCCACGTATGAGGCTTACGGTCTATATGACGAAGCGCGGCAGGAATACAGAGCTTTGAGGCGGGATAATAGAGATTCGAGTTTAGCTCGAAAGATGTTATACGGAACAAAATAGGCTGAGCGATGCTCGGCCTTTTTATTTTACCAGCGAAAGTATTTTCCTCACCATTTGATATGGCCGCGGTGCGACAGGTTCCACTTTTACCATTAACGACTCTTCAATATCTCCGAGTGTGACATCGTCCAAAAACATTCCATCACGTAAAGCGACCTCAGGAACGAACAGAACATTGCCCAGATTCCTGCCTTTGAGCTGCTCGATTACATCTCTCCCAGAAACCAGGCCGGTAACGGTGACCATTTCACCAAAGAGAGTGTTGAGTATAGGATAGACACGCACACTCAGGTTTGAGCATTTAAGCGATGCAACCCACTTTTCAACTATCGGAGCGGCAGATTTACCCGTGACGACTGATACGGACAGCGGCCTGGCCAATTTATCAAGCAGAATTCTTTTGGCGCGCTGCGCACTGTCAATAAACTGACGAACAAGGCCGACTCCGTTTTCTATTTGTGGGAAGCCCTCATAAGCTTTTGCAGATGGAACTCTTCGCCCTGCGCTAAGGTAGAACTCATCCGCTGCCCAGACTAATCTTGTGCTATTTTCTTTAATAAACTTGTGCTGCCAATGCCTTATATTGTCTAATATTTCAGCAGAATATTGTGCATCAATTGGTGGAATTGGCAGCGGGTGTTTTCTATGTGCGCTGATGCCTACAGGGACTATGGCTATCGATTGAACTGTTGGATATCGCGCGGAAAGATCGGCTATCGAGCGGTTTAGATGATCACCATCGTTAATGCCACGGCACAGGACTATCTGCGCGTGAATTGATATATGACCCTCCGCAAGGCGGTCTATCTGATGCAGAATATCGGGAGCTTTACGGCCAAGCATCATATTTCTAAGCTGAGGCTCGGTTGCGTGAACTGAGACATACAGAGGCGAAAGGCGCTGAGTTATTATCCTGTCGAGGTCATCTTCGGATACATTACCGAGAGTAACGAAATTGCCATCTAAAAATGAGAGGCGATAATCATCATCCTTGAGATAAAGCGACTTACGCAGGCCTTTTGGAAGCTGCTCTACAAAACAGAAGATGCAGTGAGCGCCGCAAGTGCGAACACCATCGAAGAGAATATCTTTGAACTCGACTCCAAGCGGAAGGTCTTCGTCTTTTTCTATATCGAAGCGGACTCGTCGGCCTTTGCGGTTTATTTCGATGGAAAGAAACTCATCCGCGCTGTAGAATCGAAAATCTATGACATCACTAAGCTTATGGCCGTTTATGCCAACTATTTCGTCTCCAATTTGCCAGCCCAGATCATCAGCTATACTATCCGGTTCTATCCAGGAAATATTACCTCCCAAGCAACCTTACTCCATTTCTAAATTACGTGCAGCATGGCAATAGATTTTAAAATTATTTGCGCTCGTCTGCTTAGGAATCTCACACCCGGCTGATACTATACCACGACGCGCTGTTTGGATAAAGCATTCTCGCACGCTGGATTCTATTTGCTCTTTTGATCCACGCATTACTATCTCGACAGGATCACTATTTCCACATAATACCTGATTCGGCCCTAGCAGATCGACAAACTTGGTCATATCACTCACAAGGTGATCTACATCTATGATGTCAGCTCCAGTTGCAATCATATCCGGCAGAATCATAGTAGTGTTTCCACAGATGTGGAGTTTTGCTAGTGCGCCCAGAGAGTGTATGTAATCTACCATATTCTTCTCTCTCGCAAAGGCATATTGCTTATATAGCCGAGGACCGATCTGTGAGCAAGCTGCATCTCCAATACCAATACAGTGTGCTCCAGCATCAACCTGTAATTTGATAAAGCTCATAGCGTTTTCTATAATTAGATCAAGCGCTACATCAAGCTCTTTCGGAAAGTCATACATATCCAAGCTAGCATCAGATAGACCACGTAGATCGACATATTCTGCAATCGGTCCTTCAACCCAGCCAACTATAAAGTACTTCTCTCCAACCAGTCGTTTATAAATTTCAACCTCATGAACACGTGACATCATGCGCGTCGAAGATGTAATATCCGGAATGCGCATCGTGGCGATATCTCCGATATGATTGATCATATGGCCTTGCTGTAGAGGAAGGTTGTCCTCTGGATAATCAATTTTAAGCCCAAAAGTGTCAGCTTCGCAGTAAGCATCCGACATAACAGTAACCCAATCGAGATCAAAGTCATCTGCACACTTGATCATAGCACTCGTCTTACTTTCAGGGTCTAGGCAAAAATCACGATATTTGACACCGGCATACCCTGCTGCAAACTGCATTATGATGGGATGCAATGGAGGCACATCCACAGGTTTTCCAGAAATAAAATCGATTGTTCGCTGCAAGCTAGTCATAAGATATCACCATTCCAGTTCATCTATATTGGCTGTTACCTCATATATAATACTACCTGGGTTTGAGAAAGCATTCCTGCTTATTACGCATATCTTGGTTTTGTCATAGCATTACTTAATTAGCGGTAATTCACCCACTCGTCCCTCAGAATTGAATAAACTTCTAGATCGTAATAATTATCGCCAATCCGCCAGTAGCGGCGAAGCGTACCCTCATAATGGAATCCAAGTTTTCGGGGGATGGCTCTGCTCCGCACATTCGCCGGATCAATCATTATATGGACTCTCTGCAAACCCAGAATACCAAACGCGTGATCGATCAGCACGCGGCAGGCCTTTATGATAAGCCCCTTGCCCTCGAACTGCTCGCCGAGCCAGTATATGATCTCAGCATTTTTCATGTCCCGGTTCATCTCTTCGAGGCCTATCATTCCGGCGATTTTACCGTTAGCACATATCGCATTTACTATATCGCCGCGCTCATCTCCGCGTTTTACAGCATCATCAATAAATGCTCGGGTATCATCGGGCGTTTTCATCCCGTCGACCCATGGAAACCATCTGCCTAAACGCTCCCGATTCGCATCGACCAGCGCATAGATTTCATCAGCAAACTCAGGCTGGATTGGAACCAGTTCCACATTATCATCGATTACTTGCTTTAACACTTCGGTTTCCCTAAATGCTCTCTAATCTGGATTTGACCTCTTCAATAATCCACTCGGGAGTCGATGCACCTGCTGTGAGACC
>DJHI01000051.1:13573-13721 GCA_002431715.1 Armatimonadetes bacterium UBA5829 | reverse complement strand
CCCACCATCGCCGAGGCGGTCTTTGCCAGATGCATTTCCGCTGTCAAGGATGAACGCGTGGAGGCATCCGAGATACTGACCGGCCCGAGTGAGTCATATAGCGGCGACAAGGCTGCATTTGTGGAGGCTGTTCGTCAGGCTCTATATG
>DJHI01000051.1:13335-13558 GCA_002431715.1 Armatimonadetes bacterium UBA5829 | reverse complement strand
TCCAAAATTTGTTCATACGCTCAGGGTTTCCAGCTTATGCGTGAAGCCAGCAAGGTATACGGATGGGACCTCAACTTCGGTAACATCGCTTTGATGTGGCGTGGTGGCTGTATTATCAGGGCACGGTTCCTCGGGCACATCAAACAGGCGTTTGACGCCCAGCCGGGCCTTTCCAATCTGCTCCTAGATCAGTATTTCAAGGATGCCGTTCACAAAGCACAGT
>DJHI01000051.1:7364-13317 GCA_002431715.1 Armatimonadetes bacterium UBA5829 | reverse complement strand
CTGGAGGCTGGTTGTAAGCGAGGCTGTCAAACTGGGAATACCCGTCCCGGCGTTCAGTTCCGCACTTGCATATTTCGACAGCTATCGACGTGATCGACTGCCTGCAAACATGCTCCAGGCGCAGCGCGATTACTTCGGCGCGCACACATATGCGCGTCTCGACAAGCCCGGAGTGTTCCATACAGAGTGGATATAGACATGGCATTGAGAGACAGGAACGATATAGCCGATGTTGTGACTAAGNNAATAACGGACATACACACGCACCTCTACTCGCCTGAGTTCGGCGAACTGCTGCTGTGGGGAATGGACGAGCTTCTCACGTTTCATTACCTGGTTTCAGAGACAATGAGATGGATCGATATGCCGTATGACGACTTCTGGGCAATGTCCAAGAAAGACCAGGCGGATTTGGTCTGGAAGACGCTTTTTATCGACCATTCTCCCGTCAGCGAGGCCGCAAGAGGAGTGCTTACCATGCTTAACGCTCTTGGGCTAGACACTACATCGCGCAATCTCGACTATTATCGTTCCGCTCTCTCAGAACAATCCGCCAGCGAGTATGTGGACAGGATATTTGAGCTTGTCAATATAGAGTCAGTAGTGATGACAAACGACCCGTTCGATGACCTCGAAAGGCCGACATGGCTTGCCGGAAAAGGTCACGACCCAAGGTTCCATGCCGCACTCCGAATCGACTTTCTGCTCAATAACTGGACAAAAGCGTGGCCGAAACTCAAAGATTGGGGATATAAGGTCAGCGCATCACTGGACGAGGCGACCTGCTCTGAGGTCAGGCGTTTCCTTATCGACTGGGCTGAGAAAATGAGAGCCCTATATATGGCTGCCTCCCTTCCGCCGACATTTACATTTCCTGAAGATTCCGATTGTGGCAGACTCATGCAGGAATGCGTTCTGCCGGTCGCCGAAAGCTTGAATATCCCGTTTGCGCCCATGATAGGCGTCAAGAAGCTGATTAACCCCGATCTTAGACTTGCGGGAGATTCGGTAGGCAAGGGAGATATCAGTTCGGTCGAATATATNNNNACTCTCCAGAGAAAACCAGCACGAGCTGTGCGTCGCCGCCCGGAAATTCAGAAACCTGATGATATTCGGCTGTTGGTGGTTCCTCAACACACCGAGCATAATCGATGAGATGACTCGCATGCGCTTCGAGCTTCTTGGAACAAGCTTTATCCCACAGCACTCCGATGCGAGAGTGCTGGAACATGTTGTTTATAAGTGGATTCATTCAAGAGCGGTAATTGGCGCTGTCTTGACTGAAAAATATGCCGATATCGCCGCCACCGGCTGGTCTGTTACTGAGCATGAGATACGGCGCGACGTAAATGATCTTCTGGGAGCCAATTTCTGGCGGTTCCTGGGGCGTCGATAGGAGTAGAAAAATGAATAAAACAAACTGCATGCAGCAAGAGATTAAACTGATGATTCCCGGGCCTACCGAAGTGAGCGAGAAAGCCCGCGAACAGATGGCTCTGCCCGTAAAGCCGCACTACGGCCTGGAATGGTCTAAAACTTATTTCCAGATTGTCGACAAACTCAAAAAAGTGTTTCAGACCGAAAACGATCTGTTTGTGCTGGCATCTACATCATCATCGGCAATGGAGATGGCGGTAAATCACGCTGTCGAACCCGGCGAGACTATTTTGATCTGCAATAACGGATTCTTCGGCGACCGTTTTGAGGAGATGGCATCTCTGTTTGGCGCAAAGATCGTGACCACAAGAAGCGAATACGGGGAGCCGATAACCGGCGACCAGGTTCGCCGAGCCATAGACGAACATCCTGAGATCAAAGCGCTCGCCGTTGTTCATAACGAATCATCCACCGCCGTTGAGTCGAACCTTGCCGATATCACCAAGGCGGCGCAGGAAAAGGGAGTGCTGACCATAGTCGATTGCGTTTCGAGTATGGGCGGTGTCGATATTCCTAACGACAAGCTTGGAATCGACTTCTGCCTTAGCGGAAGTCAGAAGTGTTTCGGTGCACCAGCGGGGCTTGGTTTCATCAGCGTAAGTGATAAAGCATGGAAAACTATCGCCGACCGTAAAACACCCATAGCTGCATGGTATTTGAATTTGAACATACTGAAGAAGTATCAGAAGGAATGGAAGAACTGGCATCCTCAGGGTCCGAATACCGCGCCGGTGTCGTTATATATGGCGCTAAACCAGTCACTTGATGAAATACTGGAAGAGGGCCTGCAAGAGCGGTTCGCGCGTCATATCCGCGCTCGAGATGCTTTCCGCGCCGCAATGATATCGATGGGTTTGGAGTTATTTGTCGCCGATGAGTACGCCAGCAAGACGCTGACCGCAGTCTGCCTGCCTGAAAATATCGATGGGGAGACCCTCCGCGATAATATCCTGAATAGGCATGGCGTCCTCCTTGCGGGAGGTTTGGGCGCCACGGCCAATTCGGTCATTCGAGTCGGCCATCTTTCAATGACTGCTTCGTCGGGTCATCTGCTCGCTACGATTAGCGCTATAGAGGAAGAACTGCTCAATATGGGTGCGGATATTTGCACTGGAGCGGCCTCCAAAACATTCACCAAGGAATTCGAAAAATGAAGAAGCTGAGGGTAGGTATAGCCGGACTGGGAGGTTTTGGTGAGCTTTACGTCACCATACTCTCTCAGATCCCTTATGTGCAGATTACACGGGTCTGCTCCAGAACTGAGGAGCGCGCCCGGGAGATTGCCATAAAGTACAATATACCTATCATCAGCACGTCTTATGAAAATTTCGCTTTTGCAGACGATATTGATATTGCGTGTGTAGTAACGCTCGGAAGAGACCATGCCGCTGTTGTAGTCCCCGCACTAAAATCGGGCAAACATGTCCTCGTGGAAAAACCGTTCGCGGATAACCTGGAGGACGCCGAGGCAATGGTTGCTGCAGCAAAAGGTGCACCCGGCAAATTTATGGTCGAGCATATCTGCCGGTTTCAACCACCCTATCTCCATGCCAAAGAGATGATCGATGCCGGTAAACTCGGCCGCATATCTTTAATCCAGTCGTATAGGAACAATCACTACACCACCCTGACGCCGGGTCGAAAGCTGAACCCCATGCGCGAAACGGGTATTCATGACATAGACTTGGCTCTCTGGCTGACGGGGAGCAGCATTGCAGAGTGTTATGGTTACAAGTCTTTTAATAAGTCGGATAAAGAAGCCGACTGCTGCCTGGCTATCGCAAAGCTGGAAAACGGGACTATATGCTCTTTTTCATCGTCATGGCTTGGCCGCAATGCTCAGCCTACAGGTCTGGATGCCTTTATGAAGATCATCGGAACTGAAGGCGAAATCGAAATCCGGCAGCCAGCCGACAATTTCCGGTTCATAGATGACTCGGAGCACAGCAACTTCNNACTTCTCTCAACCCTGTAATCCTAAAACAGTCGGCTCTTTCAAATGAGATTGAGTATTTTCTGAACTGCGTATTGGAAAACAGAAAACCAGATATCATAACGCCGGACGAGGCGTTGAATACTCTTAAGGCGGCCATACAGATCGACAATAACTGCAAAAGTGTCTCGCCATGAAAATCTTTGATTCACATATTCATCTGTTTGAAAAGCCGTATAGCGATGTTTTCTGCAATGCGCATATCAAAGACGGCCGTGAGGGTGAGTTCAGCCTCTTTCAAGAGTACAGGCGTAAATTCGACATAATAGGCGCTTTCGTAATATGTTATGAAGACGGACAATGCCCTCACAATAACCGATATGTAGAATCGCTTCGAGAGGACTGGATATATTCATTCGGCCATATTATTCCACAGCCGTCTGCAATGGCGCAGTCGGCTGTGGAGCTTAAAGAGCGCGGCCATTTTGGGCTGAGCTGCTATCTGGATCGCAATGACGATTGTGGGTGGTTGGCGTCTCCACAAATGTCTGATTTCTGGAGTTTTTTATGCGAACACAGGATGCTGTTAAGCCTGAATCTATCGGCATTTCAATGCCGGGCTGTGGCAAATGTGCTCGCCCGATATCCGAGCCTGACGGTTTTAATCAGCCACATGGCACGACCGAAATTAGTGCATGGCCAATGGGATAAAGATGACTATGCCCCTGTTCTTGAGCTTGCGCAGTTTCCATCGGTCTATGTAAAGCTTTCAGGATTCTATGCCTTTGTCGAGGATGGTTGGCGATACCCTCAATCCAATCTCTTTCCGGTGGTTGCGGCATTAAAAGAGGCTTTCGGAGCAAAGCGACTGCTGTTCGCGTCCGATTTCCCGCCTGTGTTGGAGTACAATTCGTATTTCCAAGCAGTCGAGCTTCTCAGAAAAGAGTGCGGATGCTTTACAAGCGCGGAACTAGAGGCTGTTTATTGGAAAAATGCACTCGATATAGTCAAAATGACGGAGGATAATNNTTGAGCAACTTGGGTCATACCGTTTAGTCGATTTAAGCAAGCACCTCTACCCTGGAAAGGAGACGAGGCTGTGTAATGTGACTCGTTTCTACCAGGAAACCACAAAAGACTACCATTCGAGTATGGAGCTTGAGTCCCATCTTGGAACACACATTGAGACTCCATACCACTACGATGACGACTGGAAAGACATTCTCGACCTGCCGCTTACAGCTTTCATCGGAAGAGCGGTAGTCTTGAACCTGGACATCGCGCCAGGCGCTCCCATCACGGCGAAAGAACTGGATGCAGCCGACGGAGGACGAGTTAAACCAGGAGATATCATAATCCTGAAAAGTCCATACCACTGCATTCCATTCTCCAACGACCCGAACGACAAAAGGCCGTATCTGTGTCGCGAGTCGGCGGACTGGTTCGTTGCAAAAAAAGTCAAATGCATAGGTTTCGGCGATTCCGCGGCAATCGAGCATTCGGTCGAAGATGCCTGCGCCGTTCACGAGGTTGTAATGCCTGAGGATATCACGTTCCTTGAAGTGATGCAGAACCTTGATGAACTGAAGTCCGACGTGTTTTTGCTTGTATGCATGCCTATGCCGATCAAGGGGCTGGACTCATGCTGCGTGCGCGCGATTGCCATAGAAGGAGTTCCGGGATTTTGCGAATAGATCGAGTCGCCACAATCCTTAAGGACATAATCTCCATCCCAAGTATCAACCCGATGGGAATGGATGAAACTCCGGCCGACCTGACCGGAGAATCCCGCGTGTCCGACTATATCAAGGATTTCATCGGTAAAACTAAACTCGATTTAATTACACAGGAGACCGATATACCGGGAGCGCGTAATGTCGGCGGTATGCTCTTTCGCAGCCAAAACGCCAAGACCATAGTGCTCCAGTCGCACATGGACACGGTCGGGATTAACGGCGACAGCGATCTTCTCACTCCGATAGAAAGAGACGGACACATATTCGGTCGCGGAGCGTGTGACGATAAGGGCAGCCTTGCAGCAATGCTGACGGCTTTGTCGATTGCTGCTCGGAATCCGAATACAGTGGAAAACAACATTATCGTCATGGGTGTAACGGACGAAGAATATTCATGGCGAGGGAGCGTTGCTCTGGTTTCCCAGGAGCCAACATGCGGCGCGGATTTTGGGTTGGTGGGAGAGCCTACCGGCTGCAGGCTTGTGAACGGATATAAGGGGATAGCTCGCTGGTCGATTGAGACTTCAGGGGTCAGTTGTCACAGTTCCCAGCCCGGGAACGGTGTCAACGCTATATATCGTATGGCTCGCATACTCTCACTTATCGAAGAGTATCAACAGAAACTCGATAGAGAGGTCGACGAAGACCTGGACAGCGAGAGCATATCCGTTGGAACAATAAACGGAGGCACGGCGGTCAACATAGTCCCCGACCGATGCGCGATAGAGATAGACCGCCGGTTGACAAGAAGAACCAGCCCGAACCAAGCCCGCACAGCCGTCGGGGATTACCTTAGGATGCATGGCGTAGATTTCGACTTTACAATGTCACCTCTCAAAGACGCAGC
>DJHI01000051.1:7131-7308 GCA_002431715.1 Armatimonadetes bacterium UBA5829 | reverse complement strand
CCAGTGGATAAAATATCTGATCAGTATATCAGGCCGCTTAGGACTGGATGCGAAGACCTGCGTGGTCGGTTTTGGTTCAGACGCATATAGAATGAATGATGCCGGGATACAAACCGTAATCTGGGGCCCGGGAGATATTTCGACGGCTCATAGTCCCAGCGAATCGGTATCGATACG
>DJHI01000051.1:6126-7121 GCA_002431715.1 Armatimonadetes bacterium UBA5829 | reverse complement strand
TTTATCTGGCCATTATGCAGGGCAGCGCGATATAAAGCTAGTTTATCGCCTGATTATATTCTATATTCACACTGAAATTAGCTCCAATACTTCCTATCCAGACTCCGATACTGCACGGCTTCAGCAATATGTTCAACACAAATATTCTCGGAGCCGCCGAGGTCGGCTATGGTGCGGGAGAGTTTGAGGATTCTGTCAAATGCTCTAGCGGAAAGATGGAGGTGTTCGATGGCCTGTTTAAGCATGCCTTCGCCGTCGTCAGTAAGCTTGCAATGCGTTTTCATGTGACGTGGAGTCATTTGGGCATTGCAGAATATCTTTGTTCCTGTAAACCTGTGATTTTGCAGTTCTCTGGCATGTCTCACTCTTGCCCGGATGTTCGCTGACGGCTCTCCGGGTGCTTTGCTTATCAATTCGTTTTGTTTTAGCCGCGGAACCTCGATGTGAATATCTATTCTATCAAGCAGCGGGCCGGATATCCGCTGGAGATACTTTTGGATCATATGAGGGGTGCAGGTGCAGTTCTTAAGGTGGTCGTTGTAGAAGCCACAAGGGCATGGGTTCATAGCCGCTACAAGCATAAAATTCGCCGGATATGTCAATGAGGCCTGGGCCCTCGCTATTGTAACGTGCCCATCCTCCAAAGGCTGGCGCATAACCTCCAAAACGTCCCGTTTAAATTCTGGAAACTCATCGAGGAAAAGAACGCCCCTATGCGCAAGACTTACCTCTCCAGGACGGGGATATGTTCCCCCTCCGGTAAGGCCTGCATTTGAAATGGTATGATGCGGCGCTCGGAATGCCCTTCGAGTGATCAAAGCTTCATTCGAACTTAACAGTCCGCAGACGCTGTACAGCTTGGTCACTTCCAAAGCCTCTTCCATATTAAGAGGAGGCAGGATGCTGGGTATGCGCCTCGCAAGCATGGTCTTGCCGCTGCCTGGAGGGCCGACCATCAAGATATTATGCCCACCGGCTGCGGCAATTTCAAGTGC
>DJHI01000051.1:0-6118 GCA_002431715.1 Armatimonadetes bacterium UBA5829 | reverse complement strand
TCTCCTGACCTTTTACGTCGCAAAAGTCCACATCATAAGCCGGTTCGTCGAGCGTTTCAAAGTCATTAGGGTCGAACATTGCCGGAAGCATATGCTCGGGTTCATTTAGTATCTGGACGACTTCAGTGAGATTTGTGACGGGATAAACATCGATATCCTGAACGATTGCAGCCTCTTTGACATTATGCGCAGGCACAATCATCCTTTTCATCTTTTTCTCTCTCGCGCTGAGAGCTATCGGAAGAACGCCGCTGACATGCCGGACGGCTCCATCGAGACTGAGTTCACCGACAACTATGCAATCGTTGATCATGTCCATATCGATTTGCCCACTTGCAGCAAGTATTCCGATAGCTATGGGCAGATCGAACGATGGTCCTTCTTTTCGGACATCGGCGGGAGCAAGATTTATGGTGATTCTTCTTGCGGGGAATTCCAGACCGCAGTTTTTTATAGCGGCTCGGACACGCTCGATCGNNAGCGGCATCGGGCAGTCCAACTATAGTGAAGCTGGGAATAGCCGGGGTTATATCGACCTCCACCTCAACTACATATGCGTCGATTCCGTTTACCGCGCTGGACATTACATGCGCGAGCATCAATAAGTCCTCCGTTGTTGATGAGTCCTGTTGGTATTATAAGTCCGGTTGAGACGTCAGTCAAATATGTTGCCACATAATCTTGCGAATACTGCTGAGTTGTGATATTCTGCTTGTGCAAATATTAAGAAAATATTAAGGGAGGTAGGAGAGTTGAGTTTGGCTGGAATTATTATAGTTGCTGTTTATGTGCTCGTAATGCTCGGTATCGGCTTTTGGGCAATGAGAAAGACCAAAAGCGTAGGCGACTTCTTCCTGGGAGGAAGGTCTATCGGACCTTGGATGTCTGCCTTCGCTTACGGAACAAGCTATTTCTCCGCAGTTCTTTTTATCGGATACGCGGGAAGCCTGGGCTGGGGATTCGGCATTCACACAATGTGGATAGTCATCGGCAACTCCATCATTGGCAGCCTTTTAGCTTGGTGGATATTAGGATCGAGAACAAGAACCATGACCGCGCGTCTTGGCTCTATGACAATGCCTGACTTCCTTGCTGCCCGCTTTGACTGTCGATTTTTGAAGATCATCTCTGCTCTGGTCATATTTATATTCCTGGTACCCTATTCCGCATCGGTTTATACGGGTCTTAGTTACCTCTTTGAAAAGACCCTGGGTATTCCATACGGATACGCGCTCGGGTTCCTTGCGGCATTGACCGGCGTTTACCTGATTATGGGCGGTTACTTCGCGCTTACCATTACAGACCTCATCCGGGGTATAGTCGAGCTTTTCGGCGTCGTTATTATGGTCATATTCCTGGCTTCACAGGTCGGTGGTTTTAACTTCGCGACCCACGAACTACTGAAACCCGAAAACGCTCCGGCATTACAGGCAACACCCGCCGGGTTCCCGGGATGGGTTACACTGCTTGCTCTGGTTATCGTTACAAGCTTCGGGCCATGGGGACTTCCTCAGATGGTTCAGAAGTTTTATTCGATCAAGAGCGAGGCCTATATAAAGAGCGCAATGGTCATGTGCACCATTTTCTCACTTTTGATGTCTTTCGGAGCTTACTATACCGGCGCTCTTACACATCTCTTTGTAGCAAAAGACGCCTCACTGATGCAGATCGTGTCCAACAAACAACTGGATCAATTGATACCTGCTTTTATTACAAACCACACTCCACCATCCATTTTCATAGTGATACTTATACTTGTGTTCTCCGCTTCTATGTCTTCGCTGTCGTCTCTGGTGCTTGTATCAAGCTCAGCGATTGCGATGGACCTGTATAGCGATGTAAAGCCTAAGGTATCCAAACAATCGGTAATGACTTTAATGAGAGTCCTTTGTGGAGTGTTTGTTGCAGCGTCACTTTACATTGCTCTTAAAAAGCCTGCTACTATAGTCAATCTGATGGTAATATCCTGGGGTGTTTTGGCAGGTTCATTTGCAGCTCCGTATGTGTATGGTCTTTTCTGGAAAAGGACATCTAAAGCCGGAGCGGTTGCCGGTTTTATAACCGGCCTTGTTATAGCAGTCGGCTTGTATACAATTAAAGGTAAGGATTTTGTGCCGATTGCTGGAGCTGTGGCTATAATAATCCCATTTATTGTTGTCCCGATTGTAAGTATGATTACAAAGCCACTTTCCAAGGAGATAGTCGTCAGGGCTTTTTCTGATACAGTAAATCAGAGTTAGTTATTGACAGACTTTAAATTTTAATATTTTACGGATTTGTTGCACTATAGGGGTTGACAAATTACAATTCTTGGGATAATATAACAAGCACGTTTGCGTTTTGGAGTATTTTTGTAATGTAACAATTGTAAGTCGGCAATAAAACTCAACGCATCAATGAAGGGTCGTAGAGCATGGAAGCCGAAAATGGACTTACATTGTGGAATACGCATAAAGATGATCAGGTAGTCATTTTTGCGCGTGGAGAATTGGATTTTGCTACCAGTCCTCGTCTCGTCCAAACTATCTGGAGCTTGATGGAGGATGCTGTAGACCAATATATAATAAACTGTAGAGAAGTGACGTTTATTGACAGCGAAATGCTTAAAAATGTACTCACTCTCAGACGACAGTTCGAGCGAATGGGTAAAGTTCTCGGCTTAAGCCATTGCAGCCCGTCGATTGAGCGGATATTGAACCTGCTTGGAATAAGAGATCAACTTGTTATAAACGGTGTCTCTGACTGAATAATTGTTTTTTTTAGTCATTGAAATAGGGCGCATTCAGCGCCCTATTATTTTGTACCTCACTCATGAGCCACAAAAGAGAGGATATTAGCGGAACAAAGTGGAATATTATACCGTCAATACCTAAGTAAATTACGGCCTTGAACATCTATCAGAAAATGTGATTTCATGTACCGGATCCAGGCCAAGACATGCAATTTACTTAGCGTAAATTGCTTAGGAGTTAGTTGAATTCTCGAAATGAGCCAAGACGCATCAACATATGAAGAAATCGCCAATGATCTGGTCTCTTACGTTGGAGAGATGGGCGGAGATGTCCAACGTCATATAGTTGCCCCTGCAATGCTGGATCTCATCGGGCCGGTAAACGGCAAAGAGATTTTGGAACTATTTTGCGGAGCCGGTTATCTGTCAAGGAGGCTCGCCAACATGGGAGCCGATGTCACAGCGGTTGACAGCTCTGAGAGACTGATCGGAATTGCCACAGAGATCAATAGCCGTGAAAATGAAGGCATTAAATATGCAATAGCCGAACCGACTGATCTTTCCGTTATAGAGGACAGCACTTTCGACGATGTTGTCTGTAACATGGGTCTGATGATGACTCATGATCTTGCCGGCACCGTTGCAGAGCTTGCCAGACTTGTTAAGCTTGGTGGAAGGTTCATTTTCTCCGTATTGCATCCCTGTTTCAGCATGCCTGATGCTGTCTGGATTACCGACCCTGACGGTAAAAATCTCTATCAGAGTGTTGATAATTACTTTACGGAAGCATGGTGGTCGTCTGACCTTGCATCCAGCCTTCGAAGCGGTCAGAAAAAGATCAAACACCGCACGCTTTCCCGCTATATAAATGCTCTCGGCGCTCGTGGATTTACTGTCCGAAGAATTATTGAGCCGAGACCCACACCGGAAATACTGGCTGTCAAACCTCATCTGGATATCTACGATCGTATACCTGCCGTAATGATTGTCGAGGCAGTCTTCCCGTATATCTGATCTTCGTACCGTTTTGTAATTCGGATCATTGGGGTACTAAAACTGATGTACCACTTTTCCAATTATATAATGGGGGCAAGATAATGGTTGTTGCTGAATTCAGTATTACACCTATAGGCAAAGACGAATTGAAACCATACGTAGATGCCGCGGTAAACGAGATCAAAAAGTCCGGTCTGAAATACGAAGTTGATGCCATGGCCACAACTATTGAAGGCGAACTAGAGGATATCCTGGATGTGGTCAAGAATTCTCATAATGCGTTAAAGGCTCTAGGAGCTGACAGGGTTCTTCTTGAGCTTCGAATCGATGACCGGTCAGTTGGGGTCACGATAAACGAAGAAGTAGCGGATTACAGAGCGGCCGTATAGCATCTAAAATAGATGGGATGGGAAATCACCTCCCATCCCAATAAGGGAGGAGAAAATGCCGGTTATAAAGGGCGTAAGCACTCGAGTGCTGACTCAGGTATGGAAGGCGTTCAAACAGCTTAATCCCGGCAATGTCGGCAGTGAAGCTGATCGACAGGTGCGAATTTGCATAATCGGCAGCCCGGAAATCCTTCAAAGCGCTGCGGCATACCTCCTAAAAGAAGATTTCGCTGCTTACGATAGAGCCGCCGATGCTCTCCTTCTTCTACCAGTCCCTATCGAACCTGCAGCATATGAGGTTCTTAAGAAATACGATATCATTCTTAAATGGAGAGGCTGTAAAGATAACCTTGCTTCGGTTCCCCAAGACAGAATATTCGAATTTACTGCCGCGGGCGATCTGGAATCGGTCGTTCTCGATATATTGAGCACACCCGATCTTAAATACACCCATCTTCCACTCGCCAAGGCTTTGCCGGCTTTCCGACCTGAAGTCAGCGTTCAGGTTATCCAGAATGTGAGTGTGGAAAATGCGCTCTTTGTGATGTCGACCTCCCTCGGCAATATCATTCCTAACCCTCTTCAACCTCTTGCCTCTGTTGCCGAATCGGTGGGCGACATGATAGTTCTGACGGCAAACCAGTTCCGAATGGTCTTCAGGCTTGCCGCTGCTTATGATCGAAAGCTGGGCTATAAGGAACAACTGCCTGAGTTGACGACAGTTTTAGGCGCTGCCTTTGGCTGGAGGTCGATTGCAAGGGAACTCGTGGGCATGATTCCTCTGGGCNNAAGGCTGCAATCGCATTCGCAGGAACCTGGGCGGTAGGTGATGCTGTTACATACTTCTATAGGACCGGCAAAAGGCTTTCCAACGAAGAGGTGAAACAGCGATTTCAATCAGCGCTGGAAAAAGGCCGATCCACCGCCGAAGATATTTTCAGCAAGCTTAAAAACAGCAATTTGCTCAAACGCTCGAAGTAGTTTATTTCTCTCTGGTTAGCACAGACCCCGGCGGCAATTTGATTGTGATTTGATCGATTACATCCCGGACCCCCATCACTCCCGATGCGATGTCCAATGCAAGTTGCTTCTGATCTTGCGTATCTACTAACCCTATCAGGCACACCCGCCCATCGCTGCATGTCACATCTATCGGAAGACCAGATATACGCCTGTCGCTTGCCAAGCGATCGCATATCATCATCATTAACACATGGTTTGCAAGTGACATTTCCACCACCCCCACCCTTGTAATATAGCCGTTTTGAGATAGTTTCAAAATTGACAATTACANNTAAGCTCTGTTCAGTAGATGGTCTGGGACTTTTGCCCGGGCCATTAATGCAGCAGACCAATTTATCGCAACATTGCAGGTGCTATTTTGACTAACAGCCGTACTGTTCCGCTCACAAATATGTCCCGCTCGGGATCTATGACACTTCCGAAACTCAACGATTTATCCAAACTTATCGGAGGCCAGTCCACATTTGAAGCCGACGCCTCTAGTCTGGTTTTCCCCGGAATTAAGGAGCAACTAATGCAATCATCTAATTATGACTTCGATATTGTAATAATCGGCACCGGACCCGCAGGGTATGTCGCGGCTATTCGCGCAGCCCAGCTTGGTGCTCGTGTTGCAGTGGTCGAGAAGAACTCCGTTGGAGGAACATGCCTTAATGTCGGATGCATTCCCACAAAAGTATTGCTATCCAGCGTGGCTGTTCTGGACCATGTAAAAGAGGGTGCTGAGTTCGGTATTGAGACAAGCGAACCCAAGGTCAATATCGCTACGATGATGAAGCGCAAGAACACAATAGTGAAGCAGCTTACAGGCGGTGTCGAGGGCCTTTTCAGAAAGAATAAAATCAAGCTCATTAAGGGCACCGGACGCATGACCGATGCGCATACGGTGACTGTCGAGACTGCAAACGGCGTCGAGACACTAAAGACTGATAAGATCATTGTCGCGACCGGTTCTGTTTCAGCTCGTCTTCCGCTGCCA
>DJHI01000050.1:11251-14056 GCA_002431715.1 Armatimonadetes bacterium UBA5829 | reverse complement strand
TGGCTCGATCCATTGGATGGTGACGTTATGTTTGAATGGAAACCGACGGCTCCTCTGATAGTGGAGGAAATTCCCGGTGTGTCGGTGTTGCCAGAGTGCCACGCTACCGTATAGAGAATCCTTCCGTTTGGCTGGAGACCGTAAGGAGTCTGGCCGGGTGTGGAATCGTCATTGAGCTGTGTGCCCATATCGTTAGGCTCTGTCATCAGCGGGCTTGCTGCATCAACCGGAATATAGGTAAGGTTGAAGCTGCCCTGGAACTGCTGTAACTCGATCAGACTGTTGATAGTATTTATTCCAGTCTGATATGAATCATGATTGGTTCCCAGCATCAGGCCGCCGTTATTTTCTTTCAAATTGTAATAATAGTTCTCAGTAAGCTTCTGACCCTCGCTCGTCCATCTGCCGTTCCAGTAAGAAGAAATTATACGGGCATCGCAAATTATGGCGCAATCCGAATGATCGTCATGCCAGTCGGCTNNGCCAGTCGGCTATTGCCTGCCAGTCGGCTGCATAATCATCAGTGCCCATTGAGAGATCAAAGACCCATATCTGATCAAAAACATTGGAATTAATCAACGACGCAGCTTCGCCTTCACTGTTCAGAAGGACATAAACCGCATTTGCACCCGCGTTCTGAAGGGTCGTATAGATATTTTCACCATCGGCATTATAGTCGCCGTTGACGTTGATGAGCAGCACGCGCTGAACAGACGTATTGAAGTGCCTTATGGCGGGAGTGGGATCGATATTACCCGCCTCGTCCTGCGCATTCACTTCGACTACATGATCACCTTCCGACAGGTCATCGTAACTCCTGCTTGTTTCGGCAGAGAACTCAGACCAATCTCCGCCGTCTATCCTCCAAGAGTATTTCAGATTCTCGGCGGCACTGGAATCATCAACACCTGAGCAAATGAAGTTTACAGGCAGGCTGTCTACACTTGAGCCTTCTGCCGGACCGCTTGTGATAACCGTATCCGGCGCGCTAGCATCATAATTATAAAACTCATCGGCGCCGATATCCACATGTGAGCCGTTGACTCTCGGCTCGAAATCGAAATCATACCATGCCGGATCGACCGCATCATCGTAACCTTTATCGATGCATTCCGAGCCAATCTGAAGATGATAATCATCTATTGCGGCATTTGCAAACTTGGGATCGGCCGAGATATCAGCACTTCCCGCGCTAATGCCGGAATACTGGTAACTGGTATTAGAAAACACATCGTTGTTATGCAGTGAAACACTTCCACTCGAGACCGAGATTCCATAGTTGTTGAACGCGACGATATTATTGCTTATGGCAGCAGATGAACTGGAAGTCGAAATTGCTGGGCTCGTTCCCGTATTGTAGGCGATCGTGTTGTTTGTAATAGCCGCGGAGCCGCCGGAAGTGCGGATGCCACCATCGCAGTGCGTAATTACATTGCCTATAATCTTGGGAGAAGCATCGCTATCGCAGTAGAGCGCCCAGGCGCTGCTGTCCGACAAAATGCAGTTTGTAATCGTCGGGTTTGCCGCCTGGCAGCGAATATTACTTGAGTTGCTATTGCCCGCATAGCGAATTTCCGTATACTCCAGCACGCTGTCTTCATCATCAGTCTGGTCTTTGAAGTGTATGCCATCCCAACTGCCGGGGGACTCGGTTGTGCCGGTCAGAACTATATGCTCATTATTGGTTCCCGCACAAGCCAGCGCACCGTACCAAGGGCCGTAATAATCTCTTCCAAGCACGAAACCGCAGTTCTGATTAAACTCGACTTTTGTCCCAGCTTCTATTGTTAGAATACTCGGTTTGGAGGCGTCGTTTTGAACTCCGTATATGGAAATATCTCCACCTACTCTATAAGGCAAAGGCTCACATAAATACGTCTGGCTGGTAGTGACTGCTCCGCCTCGTAAAAACACAACGTCCCCAGAGCCATTGCCTGTACCTGTATTGCCGGTAAGCCTGCCTAAAACGTTGTTGCAATATTCGCTGACCGGATACGATGCGTTATCGTTGATTACATTATCGTGCAAATACGGAGCCGCTCCGTCGTCGGCATAAACACCATGCCCGGAGCTGTTTGCGATAGTACAGTTGGTCAGAGTCGGTTCGGAGGACTCGCACCGAACATTTGCCGATGTGTCCTGGCCGCCATATGAAATGTCGGTATACGTTAATAGACTGTCCGCGTCGTCGGTATACTCACGGAATATCAAGCCTCGCCAACTGCCGGGAGTATCGCTCATTCCGGTCAAAGTCACGTGCGAACTCTCGGTCCCTTTGCTTACAAGAGCGCCATACCATGGGCCGTAATAGTTCCTGCCCATATAGAGGCCACAACCGCTGTTGAACTTGACCGTTGTTCCGGGATCGAGAGTAAGTATGCACGGTTTTGTGGCATCGTTCTGAACGCCGTATACACTGACGGTTCCGGTAACTCTATATACCAAAGGCTGCGGAACCCAGGTCTGGCTGGTAGTGACATTTCCTGCTCTGGCCTCAATATAGTCCCCTGAGATATTACCGGAGCCCGTGTTTCCGGTGAGTCTGCCCTGAATATTATTACAGTATTCACTTATGGCAAACCCTGAATTGTTGTTGAGGACACAATCGGTAATATAAGGGCATGCGTCATCGTCTGCATAAATACCACTGCCGAGGCAATCGCGCACGGTGCAGTCGCTTATGCTAAGGACTGAACCATAGCAGTTGATACCGCCATTAGTGCTCTGACCAGCATATTCGATTGTGGTATAGGCCAGACTAGTCAAGTCGGATTTTGTTCCTGCGTAGAACCTTATGCCATGCCA
>DJHI01000050.1:11032-11189 GCA_002431715.1 Armatimonadetes bacterium UBA5829 | reverse complement strand
CCAGAGCGCCATACCACCAGCCATAAAAATTACGGCTTATATCAAATCCACAGCCCGAATTGAACCGAACTATAACTCCAGGGTCGAGTGTCAACACACACGGTTGATCAGGATCATTTTGCACGCCGTATATACTGATGTTGCCGGTAGCGCGATA
>DJHI01000050.1:0-11010 GCA_002431715.1 Armatimonadetes bacterium UBA5829 | reverse complement strand
TGTGAGCGGCTGAGGTCTCCAGGTTTGAGAAGTCGTGACGTTTCCACCTCTCAACTCTATCACATCGCCCGAGCCGTTGCCGCTGCCGGAATTGCCGTCGATCGGGGATGCATAGTTGGGGTATACCGTTATCGGATAAAGAGCATTATTATTGAGCACACTATCAGTAACCATCGGCGAAGCGTCATCATTAGCATATATGCCGTGGTTCGCGTTGTTTACAATAGTGCAGTTCGAGATTGTTGGACTGCAGGTGTAACAGCTTATACCTCCATTAGTACCCTGACCGGCATACTCCACGGTGGTATATGTCATACTGGTCAGGTCGTCCCTGATCCCATCATAAAACCTCACGCCATGCCAAGAACCAGGAGCGGGTGTGCTCGATGACGACGANNACAACAAGACGCCGCTGCCGGACGTTCCCGCGCATACCAGAGCGCCATACCACCAGCCGTAATAGTTCCGACTGATGTCCAACCCGCAGCCTGAATTGAACCTTACTATCACTCCAGATTCGAGTGTCAGCACACATGGATTGTTATAATCGTTTTGCGCACCGTATACGGCGATGTTGCCTATCACTCGATACGTAAGAGGCTGAGGCTGCCAGGTCTGAGTGGTCGTGATATTCCCACCCCTTACGGCAATTACATCACCTGAACCGTTGCCGCTTCCTGAATTGCCGTTGATCTTGAATGTGTAATTAGGATAAGTAGTTATCGGATAAAGACTGTTATTGTTGAGGACACAATCAGTGATTGTAGGCGCTGCGCCATCGTCAGCATAAATGCCGTAACCTGTGTTGCCGGATATATTACAATTAGATATCGATGGGTTGGTACTATAACAATTTATTCCGCCATTGGTATTCTGGCCGGCTCCTTCGACTCGTGTATAATTGAAATTTGTAAGTGACGAATTGGTCTGCTCAAAAAGCACAATTCCAGGCCAGGAACCGGGTGAACCGGAGGATGAGGATAGAACGACATTCGCATCCGAAGTGCCCTCGCTGCTTATTGCACCATACCAGGAACCGTAATAATTACGGCCTACACTCAACTTGCAATTCGAGTTAAAAAATACATTCGTCCCGGCTGCAAATGTGAGTACAGCAGTATTGTCGATATCATTCTGCGGGCCATATATATCTATATTGCTGGTTACCAGATAAGGTATGAAGTTTGGCAGCCAGGTTTCACTCGAACTGATCCTGCCTCCTCGAATCTCAATGACATCACTACCATTGCCGCTTGCAGTATTTTCAGATATTTTTCCCTTGACATTATCGCAATGAGTGCTGATGGGATAGATGCTGTTTGATGTGAATGTACAACTGGAGATAGACGGTGAACTGGAATCATTGCAGTATGCGCCTGTAGTTGCATAAGCAATTGTGCAATTGCTCAAAGTGCTCGCGGCGGAGCTTTGGAACGTTATGCCTTTCCAATCGCCGGGAGCAGCCGTCGAGGGTGTGTCCATCTCCTGCGCGGAACCAAAGTAAATTCCACTACCGCTCGTGCCGCAAGAGCTCAGAGTGCCGGAGACGTACATACCGGTGCCCGACATGAAATATACCTGGACCCCCGGCTCGATAGTGAGTGTGACTGACGAGTTTACCGTAATGTTGGATGTAACCACATACGGGCTATTAGCCGCATGCCAGACAGTGTTTGTGGAGATAGTTCCACCGACATTAGTGGCATATGATGGCATACAGATGCCAAGTAAGATGCAAACACCCAAGATAATACACGTGCGAATGCGCATGACTTATCCTCCCAGCCTCGTTTCCCTAAAAGACAATCAAATGCATATCATATTGACATACTAAAATAAGCAGCCATTAAGATATTCATGATGAGCTAGATAACGTAATTTGTCAATACTATGAATATAAAACCAGTATGATTACCAGGAGACAAGCTCTGAGGCAGGCAGCAAACTCAAAAGGGGGATTTCTAGCAGCAACAATAAACACAAGTGACGTATAATATTACATCATTAATCACCGTAGCATCATATTGTGTGGTCATATAACTATATTAGTTATATGATATAACCAAGCGGTATGTGGGGATCGAGCACTTAATTGAACAGCCTTATGCACTTAACAAGCTGTTTTTGATCAGCTCCGAGTGCGTCTTAAAGGGACCAATTGCCGCGACGGCAAATTTGGAATCGTCGAAAAGTGACGATGCTACTGCTGCAACATCATCCTTGGTAACACGCATTATTGATTGGATTATCTCTTCGAGCCGGACCATTCTACCGAAATACATTTCGCTCTTAGCAAGTCGACTCATTCTATTGGACATGCTCTCCTGTCCAAGCACTAAAGCGCCTCTGATCTGATTTTTAGCGCGCTCTAGTTCAGCATCGGTAACACTGCTTTTTTTAATATTGCCGCATTCCGCTTGAGTCAGTTCGAGCACATATTTGATATTCTGGATGCTCGTTCCACCATATATAGCAAACATGCCTGCTTCCAGATAAGAAGCTGAGTACGAACCTATGGAATAAGCAAGTCCGCGATTTTCTCGAATTTCCTGGAAAAGCCTTGAACTCATCCCACCGCCCAGCGCTGAATCGATGGCAGCAAGAGCATATTTCTCAGTGCATTCCTGAGAATAACCGCGAGTCCCCAGGCAGAAATGAACCTGCTGTGTCGCTTTATCGATCAACTTCACATTGAGATGCACACCTGCCGCCTCATTTAGCCGTGGAGTGCGCTTACCGGTCAGTGAACCAAACGATTTCTGAACAAGGTCGACAAATTCGCTATGATCGATATTGCCTGCAGCGGAGATAACAAAAGCATCCGGGCAGTAAAACTCGCTGAGATAGGCAATCAAATCATCACGCGTAAGTTGCTGTATGACCTTGCTTGAACCGATGACCGAGTTTCCCAGCCTGTGGCCCTTCCACAATATTTCGGCAAGAAGATCGTGCACATGGTCTTCAGGGGTATCGTGATGCCTCTTGATCTCTTCAAGAACAACATTCTTCTCTCTCTCAAGCTCCACCGGGTCTAAAACAGAATTCAGAACCATATCGGATACGATATCGATGGCTTTTGAAAGGTGCTCTCTCAGAACCTTTGCATAATAGCAGGTAAACTCTTTATCGGTAAAGGCATTCAAATGACCGCCGAGGCAGTCCATTTCATCTGCAATCTGCTTTGCGCTGCGTGACTGTGTGCCCTTAAAGAGCATATGCTCGATGAAATGACTCATCCCTAAGCGGCTGTCGATTTCATCCCGCGATCCGGCGTGCGCCCATATTCCTACCGACACACTATCGACATAGGGCACATTCTCACTCAAGATTCTGACCCCGTTAGGGAGTATAGTTTTGCTTACCACGTTTTGCCTTTCATATACTAAAAATGCCACCGCAGCATCCGCGCAAACGCATCGAACCTCCGGTGGCACTATAAGTCTAAAGTGGAAGGCTGAAAGTGGAAAATCAGAACAGACTTGCTCCCCACTTTCCACGTTCAACTTATTTGACTGATTACTTCTTTGGTCGGAATTTTACACCCGGACCATCACCGCCTTCACGTGATCCGCGATCACGGTATCCACCACTATGCGGTCGGCCACCGCCTCCGCGCGCGCCTCTCGGCTCCGGCGGCGGAGGGACATAACCCTCGTCACCTTCAATAAGGCCGCGTCTTGTAAGACGAATCTTACCATCAGGGCTGATCTCGATAACTTTCACGAGCAATTCATCGCCAAGCTGGCAGACATCTTCCGTCTTCTCGACTCGCTCCTTAGCAAGCTGCGATATATGCACAAGGCCATCTTTACCGGGAGTGATTTCTACGAATGCGCCGAATGGCTCGATTCGAGTCACCTTGCCAGTGTATACCTCACCCACTTGCACCTCTCGAGTGATGTCCTCAACGATCTTCTTAGCCTTTTCGCCACCCGCAGCATCAACAGAGGTTATATAGACATGACCGTCCTGCTCGATATCGAGCTTCGCGCCGGTCTCGGCTTCGATTTTCTTGATAACCTTGCCACCAGGGCCGATTATATCGCCGATCTTGTCGGGGTGAATCTCCACAACGAAGACTCTCGGAGCATACTGGCTCATAGCCTCTCGTGCGTCAGGTATGGCGCCCGCAATAACATCGAGAATCTTCATCCTTGCGGCCTTTGCCTTCTCCAGAGCACCGATANNTTATCGACCTGAATGGCCGTCACACCCTCGCGTGTTCCGGCGACCTTGAAGTCCATATCTCCATGGAAATCCTCAAGCCCCTGTATGTCAGTCAGCAGGACATTTTTGTCCTCGCCTGTGATCAAACCGATGGAAATTCCAGCGACAGGAGCCTTAAGCTTAACACCCGCGTCCAGCAGCGCAAGCGTGCAGCCGCAGGTGCTGGCCATTGATGTCGATCCGTTGGACTCCAATACTTCTGAAGTCAGAAGCATCGCATATGGGAAGTCTTCCTGTGCGGGAATCATCGGGCGAAGAGCCTTCTCTGCGAGAGCACCGTGACCAACTTCACGCCTACCCGCGCTTCTCAGAGGACTGACCTCGCCGACGCTATACGGAGGGAAGTTATAGAAGTGCATGAAGCGCTTCTCACTGTCCTCTTCAAGGTTGTCTACGATTTGAGCTTCATCCAGCGAGCNNTGGCCTCTGCTAAACAGACCGGAACCGTGAACTCTCGGCAGCAGCCCAACATCGGCTGAAAGAGTTCGAATATCATCGATCCCTCTACCACCGGCGCGAGCGCCTTCGTCCAGGATCATCTTCCGAACCTGCTTCTTTATTACCTTATAAACAACTTCGCCAATCTCGGCTTCGCGCTCAGGATAATCTCCAGCAAGTTCTTCCTTGATCTGAGCTTCCAAGTCAAATATCGCCTTTTCTTTACCAGCATTAGCCGGATCCTTAATGAAATCGGCGATCTTGGGAGCGATCTTTGCAGAAATCTCTTCATAAAGCTCAGGGTCGGGAGAAAGAATCGGAACCTCGACCTTCGGTTTGCCTACAACATCCATTAATTGATGCTGGAGTGCAACAAGCTTATCTATAGCTTCATGGGCCACATCGAGAGCCTGGGCAAGCACATCTTCGGAGACTTCACTAGCTTCAAGCTCGATCTCCATTACCTTGCCGTCCATCCCTGCGACGACCAGTTCCATGTCAGCTTCCTTGATCTGGTCGAGGGAAGGATTGACTACAAACTCACCGTTTATCCGGCACACTCTAACGCAGCCTATAGGGCCGCCCCAGGGTATATCTGAAATTGCTAATGCAGCCGATGCGGCCACTACCGCAAGAACATCAGCGGGTGCGTCCGGCTCCATGGAAAGAGGCATGGCTATAACTTGAACATCGTTTCGCATGCCATCAGCGAATAATGGCCTTATAGGCCGATCGATTAAGCGAGAGGTAAGAATCGCTTTTTCCGATGGGCGTCCGCCCCTCTTAACAAAACCGCCTGGAATCTTCCCGACGGCGTATTTCCTCTCTTCATAATCGCAAATAAGAGGGAAGAAGTTCATTCCTTCCCTCGGTTTAGCGCTCATCGTCGCCGTAGCCATTACTACAGTCTCGCCACAGCTCAACATTACTGCGCCATTAGCCTGGTTTGCAATTCGTCCCGTCTCCAGGGCGATAGTCTTACCACCAAGCTCGATCTCCGTTTTGTTAATTGTCATTGAGAATACGTTGTCTCCTACCGNNGATAGCGGTTGATGTCTTTGTTGCTCAGATAGTTCAGCAGCCTTCTTCGCTGCCCGACCATCATCAGCAAACCTCTTCGGGAGTGATGATCTTTCTTATGCTCCTTCAGATGCTCGGTTAGTTGATTGATCCGAGCGCTCAGCAGGGCTATCTGAACCTCAGGCGACCCGGTATCGCCATCGTGCTGCTTGTACTCGTCTATCAGTTCTGTCTTTTTTTCCTTAACAAGCGTCAATTAATCGCACCTCCAAATCAAAATGCAAAATCTGCCTGCGGTTTTTAGTCGTATACAGTTTTTGCATTCCGACTTATACCGACTGAGTTTAGCATAAATGAGAGTTAGCTGTCAAATAAGGAGCCATTCCATATTGACCTAATCACGGAATATCGAAAAGCAGAATATTAACAAGATTCCTTATTTCAGCTGCCAATTATCAGATTCTATTTTGCCGTGAAAGCGCAACGGAATACACAGTATTCTGGATCACCTTCAGGACTTGGATATGTTTTACCGTCAGTCTTGCGCGATACTATTGCATCTATAGCATATACTGATGTAATATAAGGCTCTTTCTGGCTACAAAAGGAACTATAAACCATTTTCTTACAGTATGTTTTCATAACACTATTGTTAGCTGCTTTTTTCTCCGATTTTTCGGTAAAATTAATTTTAAGATCGGAACTCGGTGTAAAGTGTACCCCAGGCACAACACGATTATGCTCTAAATAAGAATCATATATCCACAGCGGCAAAGCGCTCGCCATGTCATATACGCCATAGGGACTTTTATTACCCGGACGCGTGCCTATTGGCACAGATTCTAACCTTGGTACACCATAGTATGGAATATGCCAATCAGACATATTTTGATTACCCCATGGATAATTTCGGCCATCTGTACCCCTCAAAGCTTTCTCCCACTCTGTTGCAGTGGGCAATCTTTGGCCAACCCACTTGGCATAGGCTTCTGCATCCTCATATGCAAATCCACATGCGGGATGAGATTCTTGACCAGGTAAATCATAGCACCGCCAATACTCCAATGGTTTATATTTCGTTGCACGAATGAACTCTCTTGCCTGCTGTACGGTAATCGGATATCTGCTTATCCAATATGAACCTGTAGAAGCCGTCGTTAATTTATTATTGTAGCCGGTTTTAAATTTACCGGCAGGTATATAAACCATCTCGGCTTTGTTTTTTGGACATATCCATACATCTCCAGGTTTGGGATTGGATGGAGGTTTTTGAGTATCATATATCAATGGCTGACTGTTATACTCACAGTCATAATCGTATTTTCTATATTTAAATTTAGGATCAGGACCGTCTACACATCGGAATCCACACCATGGCCATCCTGGTGTTCCCCAGAACCTACAACTGCACTTTGCTGTTTTTTCATTTCCACAAGGACCAGACCCTCTGGCAGAATATATGGAACCCAGCCTCTGGTAAGTATTATCGCCTTTTATATACCGTATGTAGGCACTCTCTGTATAGTGCTCTAAGCACCACTCCTGCGCATTACCTGCCATATCCAAACAGCCTACCGGACTCTTGTCTCGGGGATGTGAGCCGACCGGTTCAACATCGCCCATGGATTTTTTTCCTAAAACAGCCAATGATGGATTCCATTCGTTACCCCATGAATACAACTGGCCTTTTGTACCTCTTGCCGCGCGTTCCCATTCGGCTTCGGTTGGAAGTCTTTTGCCGACCCATTTTGCGTATGCGCACGCATCTTTCCATGTCACCCCAATAGCTGGGAGCTTAGCCCAATTTTTTGTATTCTTGATTTTCCAGTCTCCCTCAACTGCGTAATGAGTGTTTGCTATAAATTTCTTAAACTGAGCATTGGTAACTTCTCTTTTATCTATCCAATAGCCTGGCAGAATCCTAACATGTGTGGGCTGCTGCTCTGAAATCCCACCCATCACGAATTCGCCTCCAGGCACATAAACCATAATAGAGCCGTCTTTCTTACAGGTTCGCTCTTTTGATGACTTCTTTGTCATCTGTGGGGAGATTTTGTTTCTACTTCCAGTAGCTGTCACAACAAAACAAATTAACCCAACCATAATTACTGCAGTGGAAATTAGAATAATACGTTTACTCATATCCTCGCCCTTTACAGTATTAGTGCTTGCTTTACATATGGATATTATTTTGTTTCTGGAATTCCAAAGAGTTCACGGACAATGTCCAGTTTTGAGCTGCCGCCGTTGGCTGCATAGTCTTTCATGCGGATTATCGGATCATGGGTCAGTTTGGTTACGGTGGATTTTAGTGCACGCCGCACTGTCTCCCTGTCCTCGTCCGATAGATGAGCGAGCTTTGAGGCGCATCTGTCCCATTCCATTTCGTAGACACTGTCAAATTTATCACGAAGCTGCAATATTAAGGGAACCGCTTCAAGGCTTCGCAGGTATGCTGCAAACTCAGAGGTCTGATCATCGACAATCCGCATCACTTTTTCAATTTCAGCTTCCCTCTCTCCCTCGCATCGCTCAATCAGAAACCGAAGATCGTCTATATCGTAAAGAAAAACGCCTTCTATATCCACGACCGTCGAATCGATATCTCGCGGGACCGCTATATCTATCAAAAAGAGAGGGCCTTTGCGGGAAGCCATGGCTCTCTCTATTAGTTCTCGTGTGATCACTATATCAGGCGATGATGTGGAGCTTATTACCAAGTCGGCCTTGGCAAGCACTTCTTCAAGGTGCTCGATCTCTACGGCCTCGCCGCCAAGCTCTTCGACAAGTTTTTCAACTCTTGGCAGAGTGCGGCTGCAGACGTAGACCTTGGTGATGCCGTTCGATTTTAGATGAGTTGTGGCAAGTTTGCTCATCTTTCCCGCGCCAATAAGCAGCGCAGTCCGTCCGTTCAATGATCCGAATACGAACCTGGCAAGCTCGACAGCGGCCGCACCGATTGAAAATGCGCCTTTGGAAATCCTGGTCTCCGTACGTGCGCGCTTACCGACTGCAATCGCTCTCTGAAAAAGGTTATTCAATATGGAGCCGGTGTGATCCCAATCACTTGCCATGCAGTAAGCGTTTTTTATCTGCCCCAGAATCTGCGTCTCTCCTAAAACCATAGAGTCTAACCCACAGGCAACTTTTAACAAATGCTTTGCAGCGTGGTGGCCTGAATGCGAGTAGACATAAGTATCGAGCAAACTTCTTTCAATACCGCTCTGATTTGACAGGAAATCAAGCAGCATTTCATCGTCAGCGCGATGCTCAGAGACCGCATAAAGCTCGGTGCGGTTGCAGGTGGAAAGCATGCAGCATTCCAGTATATCTTCATTTATCAGCTTCAGGTCGAAAATCGCTTTATCATATGGAAAAGCGAATTTTTCGCGAATTTCAACCGGAGCCGTATTATGATTTACTCCAATTACAACTAAATGCACCGCAGTGCCATCTCCCTTGCCTGCTTTTTATTGCCGTCCTTGATTAGCTGCAATATACCGCTTTCGATGAGCCTGTCAAACACAGCTTCACGATCAGCAGGCATTTCATAGCGTTTCTTTATCTCATCTCTGAGTTCACCCAAGAGATCAACGAACTCCGCATACTCCGGCCCATACTCCTGCTCCAGTTCCAGCCTCATCTTTTTTGCAAGTGCGGGGCTCTTTCCTGAAGTCGAGATCGCGATAATAAGGCTCCCTCTGCGTAGTGTCGCGGGAACTATAAAACTGCAGAGCTCAGGATCATCTACCACATTTACTTGAATGCCATTCTTTTTAGCATCCTCAGATATTTTGGAATTCAAAATATGATCGCTAGTTGCTGCAAAGACCAGAACAAAATCGTTTATATCGCCTGTCTGATATGGTCTTTTTAAGATTGTTATATCGCTGATTTGCCCGATTTCAGAGCATATTTCGGGTGATATTACAGTTACCTGGGCGCCGGACTCACACAGCGCCTGGGCCTTGCGACAGGCAACAAGCCCGCCGCCTACTATCAGGCATTTTTTGCCCTCCAGATCAACCATTATCGGGTAATAGCCCATTACTCTTCCTTACACTGCGTATAATTGCCAGAATACCGCCGAAGACTATCAAAACGGTTCCCAGCCACAGCACCCATATAAATGGCTTCGTGCTTACCTGCAAACTCACCTTCTCCGCAATGGCTTTTCCCGATACGCCTAGCTGGACGCCTGCCGACATGGTTTGCATGTCATTTCCACCACTGCTTACAAATCTCTCGAATGTAAAAGTATAGCCATCAACAGTCGCGGGATTATTCGGGCTCACAGCCAGCTCTACTGGTCTGCCATTTCCCGAATTGTATTCGAGCCGTGCAAGGTGCGATTCCACCTGCATGCCTATAAGAGTAATCGAGGCGTTTGTGCCCGGAATGCTATATGGTGTTGCTGCCCATCCGCGTTCTGTCATCGAAGCGATTGGAGTAATTGTGTTGTCTTCCACTTCACCTGGAGCGATATAAAGATCGCCGAGTATAGAAGAACGAATGCTAGGCGTTCTAACCGATCCACGTTCCGAGTATTCGATTGTCAAAGGAACAACCTGCCTAATTCCCGACCCTGCAATGGTCAACTCAAGCATATCTTTATTATCCGTAATACGTTTGTTGCCGGAATAGTTGAAGCTGTAGCCAAAAGCTCTTCTGGCAGAGCCGTTTTTAGTCAGCGTCAGGTCGACTGATCTTCCAAGTGAAGATAGAACGATTCCGGCTATCATCAGAAAAACTCCCGCATGGGCTATATATGCCGCATACGTGGATATCCTTGACGCAAATTTGCTTTTTGCGCGGCTCCATCCGACAAAGAACGACAGTGCAATCAATATAACTAAGAGCGCCGAAGTTGGAGCCGCAATTTTTGTATAAAAATCAGATTGTATAACTGCATCTGATGGGTGAATTAATTTGAGATTTGAAAGCCCGGTCAATATCAATGGATATGAGGTTCCAAGGGCAACCAAAGTAGCGAAAGCAACAAGCACTATAATCCCTAAAGAAAGAGCACAGTCTCTTGAGACAAGCGACATCGGTTTTTGTTTCGATGAAACCGCTCTCCACCGAATTATTAGTATCAACGCGGAAACTATCGTGTAGGTAAGCAGGAACGCAAGCAGGTATTTTCCGGCTCCGGAATCCGCGAATGAGTGAACTGAATAATTGGAGAGCACGCCGCTTCTGGTCAAGAATGCCGCATATAATACAAATAGAAAAGTGATCAGTGCCAGGACGATATTGCCTCGCACGTTCCTGCCCTTATATCTCTGGAGGATAAGCCCATGCACGAGCGCCGTAGCTGTAATC
>DJHI01000284.1:15013-18568 GCA_002431715.1 Armatimonadetes bacterium UBA5829 | reverse complement strand
ATATAGGCGTCAAGACCGGTCATTCAGACGACCCCATGTGGTTGATAATGGGCGTGATGGATTATCTAAAAGAATCGGGCGACCTTATGTTTCTCGATGAAGCCGTTAAGTATTATGACAGCGGGTCGGAAACGGTCCGCATGCACATTTTGCGAGCGTTGGACTATACGCTCGACCATATAAGTGAACGCGGGATTCCTCTAATAATGGCTGCCGATTGGAACGACGGGCTGGATTATGTAGGCAGACAGGGACGAGGCGAGAGTTCGATGGTGGCAGCGCACCTGTGCTGGATGCTCTGTGAAGTCGCCTCCTTATTGTGGTTTGTAGGCAGTGATGCTCTCGCGCAAAAGTATGTTGAAGAGAGAGACAAACTTATAAAGAATATAAACCAGCATCTTTGGGACGGCGAATGGTATATAAGAGGCACCAGGGATGATGGTGAAGCCTTTGGCTCATCGAGAAATATAGAAGGCAGAATTTATATAAACGCTCAATCCTGGATGATTATCGGTGGCGCGGCTCCCAAGAACCGTGCGATTCGCAGTATGAATTCAGTCAATAAACTGCTCAACACTCCATACGGCCCAGCTCTATTTTTGCCTGCATATCGCGAACCCGATTCCAAAATCGGCATCATTACCAGATTTGCGCCCGGCGCTAAAGAAAACGGAACGATATTTTGCCACACAGTCGCATGGGCAATCATGGCCGAATGTATGCTTGGAAGAGGCAACGAGGCTTATGAATACTGGAAAGAACTTTCGTTTATCCATCGCGGCGAAACGGACGAGGATATATACAAAGTCGAGCCATATGTCTATTGTGAATATATACATGGGCCAGATTCCAGCTATTACGGCCAGGGAGAGTTCAGTTGGACCACTGGAACGGCAACCTGGATGTGGAAAGTGTCACTCGATTGGATACTTGGCGTGCGCGCTCAGATAAGAGGTTTAATGATCGATCCATGTATTCCATCGGATTGGGATTCATTCAAGGTGGTGAGGCGTTTCAGGCGCGCGACCTATGAAATAGAGGTGGAAAACCCAGAGCACATCTCTCATGGCATTCGAGAAATATATGTCGACGGCGAACGCCATGATTCATATTTACTACCTGTGTTTCCAAGCGGAACCACACACAATGTGCATGTAATTATGGGAGAACCGCCCGCACAAATGGAAGTTGCCGCCGAAATTGTATCAGAGGAATACAGCATCTCGGTAGCCGCAGATTAGCTAATCCCACCTGTAGGTTATTATCTTGCGATCTGAGGCGAGTTCATGGTTTAACGCTGATTCATCAAATCCCTGCGGGATACGCAGCCTGAGAGTAATCACAAGACCCGTACCATCGGTATCTTCCTCACGGTTGAGCATTCTGACACGCAGGTTATGGCTGACTATAACAGACAATATGTCGCAGATATTGTCAAGAGCGCTCGATGTAGTTATAGTAAGCTGCCTTTCATCCTTTCGGGAAGTCATAAGCTTTTCGAGTTTAGGAATAAGGCTGAGCACTATAAATACCAGAAAACTTGCAATTCCCGCCAGATAAAGCATATCTCCACCGATTCCGGCAGCCACACCTATCGCTGCAACCGTCCATATACTGGCCGCGGTTGTCAGACCCCTGATTACACTACCTTGGTGGATGATAGTCCCTGCACCCAGGAAACCGACGCCGGTTACGATCTGTGCGGTAACACGCGCGGGATCATACTGCTTACCGGCTATCATATAGGAGGATATGGTGAAGAGAGTGGAACCGAAACAGACCAATATATGAGTCCTAAGACCCGCAGGACGACCATGCGTCTCGCGCTCAAGCCCTATCAGTGCGCCGAGCAGCACCGAAAGAATCAGCCTGATGGTCATATCCCATATAGATAGAGGTTCCACAATGAACTCCTTGAAATGTTACAGAATTGGCAATAGGCAACAGAATAACTGTTGCCCGCTGTCTAATGTTTAACTGAAGCAGCTTCTGCCTTTTCTTCCAGTTCCTGATAGAGCTTAGAACGAAGCTCCATTATATACTCAGTTGCATCATCTAGCAATACTTCTTCTTTATTTTTGGTCGAACGCAGACGAATCTCGACCTTTCCTTCGCTTGAAAGTCGTCCAGCAACGACCTGAATAGGCGCGCCCATAAGGTCGGCGTCTTTAAATTTTACGCCCGGACGCTCATCGCGTTCGTCAAGAAGCACCTCGACACCTTTTTCCTGCAGCTCTTCATAAAGCCGTGTAGCGGCATTGCACTGAGATTCATCGTCTGAATTAAGCAGGATTATAACGACCTCGAACGGAGCGACACTTATAGGCCAGATCATGCCGTCCTGGTCGCTGTGCACTTCAGGGATTGCTGCAAGCATCCGGCTTAAACCGGCCCCGTAACAGCCCATTATGAACGGCTTTTCTTTCCCATCGTCATCGAGGAATTTTGCGCCCATCGCATCGGAATAACGGGTTCCAAGCTTAAAGATATGACCGACCTCCATACCGCGCTCGGTCTTCAGTGTGCCGCTGCATTTGGGGCAGGCATCACCTTTTGAAGCCACTCTAATATCCGCGAACTCATTCACATTGAAATCGCGACCGATATTGACATTGATATAATGAGCGTCTGTCTTATTTCCTCCGACTATGAAGTTGACCATGCCTTCGACTTCACGATCGGCAATTATCTTGACATCTTTAAGGCCCACGGGCCCGGCAAACCCGACTTCCGCACCCGTGATGGTCGTGATCGTGTCGGGATCGGCCATCTCGACCGACTTCGCACCTAGAGCATTTCGCAGTTTAGGCTCGTTCATCTCTCTATCACCCCGGACAAGAGCTGCCACGACCTTACCATCGACTTTATAAATGAGAGTCTTAACCAGCTTTTTAGGCGATTTCTTGAGGAACGATGTCACCTGGTCGATCGTTTTGGCGTTTGGCGTATCCACCAACTCTATCGGTTGCTGCTCTTCATCGGATTTTTTAAAAGGCCGCTTTCCGATTTCGCACTTTTCAGCGTTCGCTCCATATCCGCATGATTCGCAGATAAGTATCGTGTCTTCGCCGGCATCCGTGATAACCGTATACTCCTGACTGTCCTTACCGCCGATTGCTCCCGAATCCGCTTCGACCACGACTGCATCCAGCCCACATCGAGTAAAGATTCGTGCGAAAGCCACATACATCTTGTCATATGCAAGATCAAGGTCGTTCCAATTGCGGTCGAAGCTGTATGAATCGAGCATTATGAACTCACGGCCTCNNCGCCTCTCGGTCTTGGTTCGTCGCGGCCTTTTGTCTGTATTTGATAAAGATTCAAGGGCAGCTCACGGTAGCTCCGAACATCGCGCCTGACTATATCGGTTATAACCTCTTCATGCGTGAAACCGATGGAAAAATCGCGAGCATTTCTGTCTTTGAATCTAAAAAGGACATCAAATTCCCATCTTCCGCCCTCTTGATAGAGTTCGGCGGGAACCATAGTAGGCATTAGAAGCTCTTGAGCGCCCTGCTCGTCCATCTCCTCGCGTACGATCTTTTCGATCTTTTT
>DJHI01000284.1:0-14978 GCA_002431715.1 Armatimonadetes bacterium UBA5829 | reverse complement strand
CTTTTTGATGACCTTGTATCCGAGCGGCAGATAGTCATACACTCCGGCCGCTACACTTCTAATGAATCCGCCTCGCAGAAGCAGCCTGTGGCTTGCCATTTGCGCTTCCGCAGGAACCTCTCTTAAAGTTGGAAAGAACAAATTAGATGCTCGCATAATAACCTCAGTTAAAAGTCAAAAGTTGGAAAGTAAGAAAGTCAAAAAGCATTTTCAACTCAATATTCAGAATTCAAAATTCACAATTGAATTGCTACTGCTTCTTCTCCACAATCAGGGAATTTCGGGCAGTTGATGCAGTCCGACCATATTTTGTGCGGAAGAGTGCTTTTGTCGACGTGTGAAAACCCAAGCTTCTCAAAGAACCCCGGCACATATGTCAAGGCAAAGACTTGTGGGATACCCATGTCATGCGCATCATCAAGACACGCTTTCACAAGTTCTCTTCCGTAGCCTTTACTCTGAACATCGGGTTCAACAGCAAGTGACCTGACTTCAGCCAAATCGCCCCAAGTGATGTGAAGTGCGCAGCAGCCGAGGATTCGCCCATCCGATTCCATAATCACGAAATCGCGAATGTTTTCATATATCGCATTAAGCGATCTTGGCAGCATTTCGGATCTATCGGCAAATTGATTTATTAATCTCTGCAGTTCGGCTACATCAGATACTTTTGCTCTTCTAATCAATCGAGTCTCTCCACTTCCTTCATCAACTCATCCACAAGTGCATCTTCGGGGACTGTCCGGAGCATCTCACCCTTTGCAAACAATACGCCCGATCCTTTGCCGCCGGCAATTCCTACATCGGCAAGTGAAGCTTCACCAGGGCCGTTGACCACACATCCCATAACAGCGACCGTAATCGGCTTTTTAGGCGGTTCGGATTCCAGTCTTTGTCTAACTTTATCGGCGATTTCGGATAAATCTATAGCGCACCGACCGCATGTCGGGCATGAAATCATTGTATAAGGCTTCTTTCGCAGTCCAAGACTGTTTAATATTTCCAGCCCAACTTTAACTTCCTCAACAGGGTCGCCTGTTAGAGACACCCTTATTGTGTCCCCGATACCTTCTGCAAGCAGCGCTCCGATTCCTACCGAGCTTCTAATTGTGCCTTCCCAGGCAAGGCCGGCTTCAGTGACACCTAAATGCAGTGGATAATCGCAGCGTCTGCTCGCCAGTTCATAAGCTTTTATCATCATTGGCACATCGAATGTCTTTAAAGAAAGAACAATGTTTTCAAAGCCAAGCTTTTCGAGCACTTTGACTTCGTCCAGCCCGCTTTCGACCAGAGACTCGGCACTTGGCAAACCGTAGCGCTTTCGATCGATCGAACCGGCATTCACGCCAATTCTAATCGGCACTCCGCGCTCCTTGGCGGCTTTTGCGACGGCTTCGACTCGATCAGTTGAGCNNGTTGATCCTTAACTTATCAACTCCCGCTTCAAGGCTGGCCAGCGCAAGCCTGTAATCGAAGTGGATGTCGGCCACAAGCGGAATGGATATCGATTCTTTGATCTCTTTAAGAGCGGCAGCGGCTTCATGATTCGGCACGGCAACACGTATAATATTGCAGCCGGCGACTTCTAGACGTTTGATTTGCGCTACAGTCGCATCAATATCGGCAGTGGAGGTATTGGTCATAGACTGCACCGACACCGGCGCGTCTCCGCCAATCTCAACATTGCCGATCNNTAGCCTTCTTGGCTCTCCGCTCTCCACTTATCTAGTCTCCGATCTACTGCGGCACCTGTCCCTGGGCAATCTTGAAGATATCCGACCAGATAACAGTGATAAATATCGCTCCGAGTATAAATACGCCTATCATTGTCACAATCTGCATCTGCTCTCTTGTAAGGCGTTTTTTGCGAATCGCTTCGATTCCTAGTATAGCCAGGTGGCCGCCATCCACCACCGGTATAGGTATCAGGTTTATAAATGCGAGGCTCATGCTCAATAAACCAAGCAGTCTGACGAGTGAATATGGCCCTCGGGCGACCGTGGACTGTGTGATCTTTGCGATCAGGATTGGCCCGCCTATATTTTCAGATATATTTTTGCTTTTGAAAGAAGCTATCAGCTCGACTACAACATCCTTTGTAAGTATCAAACCCTCTTTTACCGACTTGACTAAGCCAGCTTTCTTTAGTGTCTGCTCAGGCATAAACCCAAGGAGGCCTAAAGACATGAACTTCGATTTCTTATCGGGCGTCGCGCTGACGGTAATAGTCTTATCGCCTCTTTCAAGCTCGATTTTTATAGATTTCTTACCGGCATGTTTTGCTATATCTGCAAATTCTTGACCACTTGTTATGCGCTTTCCACTAACAGAGAGAAGTTCGTCTTTCTCTTGAATTCCGGCTTTCTCAGCGGGAGAGCCTTTACCTACAGCCTCCACAACACCGTTTTTGCCCTCAGGAAATGACCAAACTGCATCCATATAAAGAATTGTCCAGCGGGGAGCAGCAGTCCGGGTAAATGTAGAGCTATTGCGTTTAATTGCGAATGTCAGCTTCTTACCGGGGTTTTTGTGGATGAACTTGGTCATATCACTTCCACTTTTAACCGGCGAATCGTTTATGGCTGTTATTCGATCACCCGCCCGCAGGCCGATTTGAGCCGCGACGGTCTGTGGGCTGACCATTGCAACCCTGTTCTCTGTTTTGCCTGCAGGGAACCCCCAGAAGACTCCCATTGTGGTGAATACGATGACCGCAAGCAGAAAGCTGAAAAACGGCCCGGCGAAGATCACCATCGCTCGTTTCCATATAGATTGAGCCTGGAAACCGTCGGAAATATCTTCCTCGCCAGGCTCCATTCCTGCCAGCTTTACAAACCCGCCGATTGGAAATGGGTGAATAGTATATTCGGTGTCACCACGCTTGAACAGAGTAATCAGCTTCGGTCCGAAGCCGAATGCGAACTCTTCCACCCGAATTCCAGCCAGTCGGGCCGCTAAAAAGTGACCCAACTCATGAAACAACACCAATATTCCAAATAACAGAACCAGAGCTACTGCTGTTTGAAAGACCAATACTTAACTCCTCGCGGCATATTCCGCCGTTTTTTGTCTTGTCTCTGCATCGACCTGGTATATCTCATCCAGAGACGGTGATCGTTTTGTAGAATGACTCTCCATCGCTTTTCTAACGACTTTTGGAATGTCCAAAAACCCGATCTTTCCTTTAAGGAAGAGATCGACAGCCACTTCATCCGCTGCATTCATTACAACCGCCAGAGTTCNNCAGGGCATACTGGATAGGAAGCCGCATATCGGGCCTGCCAAGCTGCGCTATTATCGATCCATCGCAATATTGAACCATTGAGTGGACTACACTCGTCGGATGAATCACAACCTGAACCTGTTCCGCACCCACTCCAAAGAGCCATTTGGCCTCAATTATCTCAAGGCCTTTATTCATAAGTGTTGCCGAATCGATTGTTACTTTCCTGCCCATCTTCCAAGTAGGATGACTAAGCGCCTGCTCAGCGGTGACATCCGCCAGTTCGGATTTAGGCTTGTCTCTAAATGCGCCTCCTGATGCGGTTAAATATATCTTTTCGATAGTCTTCGGGTTTTCACCATTAAGACACTGGAAAATGGCCGAGTGCTCACTATCCACGGGAAGCAGTTTGACATTATTTCGAGCCGCCGCATCCATCACCAGATGTCCCGCCGCAACCAGAACTTCCTTGCTTGCAAGAGCGACGTCTCTTCCCGCCTCGATTGCTTTGAGGGTGGGGGAGAGACCCGGAGTCCCGGCAACAGATATTACTATTCTATCAGCTTCGACACCCACGGCAAGCTCATCGAAACCGTCAGCGCCTGTACAGACTCTGATATTTGTTCCGCTTAATGTGGACTCAACCTTTTTTCTTGCTTCGGGATTTCCGATACAGACCATCTTCGGCATGAACTCAAGAGCCTGCGAGATGAGCAGATCGGCGTTATTCTGCGCGCCAAGGCCAGTTATCCGCACGCGACCGGGTCCCAGCCTCCTTGCCACGTCGAGAACCTGTGTTCCAATCGATCCGGTCGAGCCCAGAACAGAAATATTTATAGCTTCACTCATTTCTGCTTTCCACTCTCTTCAACTACCTTGCCGAATTTCCTCGTTCGGCCCTGGAAGCTCTTGATTGCCTCATAAAGATCGTCTTTTGAGAAATCCGGCCAGAGTGTCTCAGTTACGAAAAGCTCCGAATATGCAGTTTCCCAGAGCAGGAAGTTGCTCACACGCATTTCGCCTGCTGTTCTAATCAGCAGGTCGGGGTCCGGCAGTTCAGGATGATACATCAGGCTCGAAAGCAGTTTTTCATCGATGTTATCAGCCTTTGCTTTGCCTTCAGCAATCATTTCAGCGATTTTCTTAGATGCATCAACTATCTCATTTCGGCCGCCATAATTCACCGCTATGTTGAGAATTATGCGCTCGTTGTTTTTTGTCTCATCAAAATCCTGATTAAATTGATCTTGAAGTTCCTTCGGAAGCTCATGAAAGCGTCCGCTCGTGATTATGCGCACGCCCTTTTTTTTCATATAGTTGAGTTCGGCCTTAGCGGCAAAACGAATAAGCTTCATAAGGCCTTTGACTTCTTCAGGAGGCCGTTTCCAGTTCTCAGAGGAAAATGCGTATGCGGTAATGGCTTTAACGCCGAAATCGGCCGCATTGATTACGAAATTCTTGAGGGCCTTATATCCCCTTCGATGTCCTTCAAGACGAGGCAGGCCTTTCCTGCTCGCCCACCTACCATTGCCATCCATGATAACGGCGATGTGCCGAGGGATTCGCTCAGGGTCTAAGTCTGTATAAGATTTGCGGCTCAACTTATCCTCCGCTTGAGTCGTAAAACACAAAAACGCGAAAGGCCTGATATCTTTTTTTGCCCTTTCGCGTTTTCGCGATAGAAATCAGATTGTTATTCAGAAGGGCTATACTTCTTTTAGCTCAGCCTCTTTTGATACAGTATGCTTGTCGACTTCGGCAATATACTTGTCTGTAATCTTCTGGATCTTCTCCTGCTCACGCTTCATATCATCTTCAGATATCTCAGAGTTCTTCTGCTGAGTCTTTAGATGCTCATTTGCATCGCGGCGGATATTGCGAATCGCGACCTTGTGATCTTCAGACTTCTTATGAAGCTGTTTGATAAGTTCTTTACGACGCTCTTCCGTAAGATACGGGACATTGAGCCGTATCACCTGGCCATCGTTATTAGGCGTAATACCCACATCCGAACTCAGAATAGCCTTGGCTATTGCGTCAAGGCAGCTTTTATCCCAAGGAGTTATCATCAACTGCCTCGGCTCCGGAACACTGATTCCCGCCAATTGATTTAGAGGCGTCGGAGTGCCATAGTAATCGACCTTGATTCCTTCGAGAATCATAGGGTTTGCTCTGCCGGTTCTTAGCGTGGCAAAGTCATGATCCGCGGCTTCGACCGCTTTCTGCATACGTCTCTCGGCTTCCTGAATAACATCTGCCGTCATGACTGCGTTCTCCCCTTAACAAGAGTGGCTATCTTTTCTCCCCGCGCGGCTTTTGCAATGTTGCCGGGCTTGGATATGTCGAATACAACTATAGGTAAGTTATTCTCCATACAGAGTGTGAATGCCGTAAGATCCATAATGCCGAGATTACGGCTGATGGCGTCCATATAGTTGATTTCGTCGAATTTAACCGCATTCGGATCCTTATGAGGATCACTGGTGTAGACACCGTCTACATTCGTTGCCTTCAATACCGCGCCGGCTTTGATCTCAAGCGCTCTAAGGGATGCAGCCGTATCGGTGGTGAAATAAGGATTGCCTGTTCCTGCAGCGAGTATGACCACTCGCCCCTTTTCCAAATGCCTTATGGCGCGCCTGCGAACAAACGGCTCCGCTACTTCAGACATGGATATTGCAGTCTGAACGCGGGTATGCACACCGAGCTTTTCAAGCGCATCCTGCAGTGCAAGAGAGTTAATAACAGTTCCGAGCATACCCATATAATCAGCGGTAGCACGGTCCATGCCTTTATTAGACGCATTCTCGCCGCGGATAATATTCCCCGCGCCGATCACTACGGCTATTTCAATACCGGCCTCACGCGCGTCCTTTATGTCCAGAGCGATAGCTTCGACTGTGTCAGGGCAGATACCCAGTTTCTGTGAACCGGAAAATGCCTGCCCCGACAGTTTAAGCAGTACACGAGTCCATTTTCGCTGGCCGTCCGATTTGCTCTCAGTCACCGGATGTCTCTCCAACTCGATATCTTACGAAACGTGCGATCTTAATATCTTCGCCGGTCGCCTTCGAAGCGGCCTTGACCAGATCCTCGATTGTCTGATCTTCGTCCTTGATGAACGGCTGCTCGAGCAGACAAACTCTGGAGTAATATTCCTTCATACGTCCATCGACAATACGCTCGATGATCTTTTCAGGCTTGCCTTCTTTGATGGCCCACTGTCTGTGAACGTCTCGCTCTTTCTCGATTGAATCAGCGGATATGTCTTCGCGCTTCATATAATCCGGGTTTGCCCAGGCGATATGCATTGCGACATCCTTTGCNNTCATCAGAGGCTTTAGCACCCGTCAGCTCGACAAGAACACCGATCTGATCGCCCATATGAACGTAGGAACCGATTATGCTGTCGGTAGCAAACTTTACGAATCTTGTCACAGCAAGTTTCTCGCCGATTTTGCCCATCAGCTCGCTTACAAGCTCCTTGACCGATCTGCCGTCTTTATATGATGTCTCCAGCAATGCGTCGAGATCAGCGATATCGGCGGACTCGGCGACGTAACTTGCCAGACCCTTGCAAAGATCAACAAATTCAGGCGTCTTTGCGACGAATGTGGTTTCGCAGTTCATCTCGACCATTGCGCCGACCTTGTTGTCTGAGGAGACGACACATCCGATGAGACCCTCGGAAGCGCTTTTTGTTTCACGCTTGGCGGCAACCGCGATTCCTTTCTCTCGAAGCAGAGTTACGGCCTTATCAAAATCGCCGTTAGTCTCGGTGAGGGCTTTTTTGCAGTCCATCATGCCCNNGCCCGCGCCGGTCTGCTCTCTAAGTTTTTTAACCATATCGGCACTAATTGCCATAGTTACACTCTCCAAATTAATATGTAATGCCCCGCAGATATGCGGAAGCGCAATTATTTTTTTTCGCCTTCGGAAAGATCTTCTGAGCCTTCGGCATCGATGAAGATATTCTCGTCACCCTCAGTCTTTTCCTCGGGCTCGGCTTTTTCTTCGCCCTCAGCTTCGGCCACTGCCTCGCCTTCGGCGGCCTCTTCGCCCTCTTCACCTTCTTCTGTAACAGGCTTGACTTCGACTATAGCTTCAGCAAGCTTGCTTGAGATCAGTTTGATAGCGCGAATGGCATCGTCGTTGCCTGGGATCACGTAATCGACTTCATCAGGGTCGCAGTTGGTATCAACGATTGCGACAACTGGAATATCGAGCTTGCGAGCTTCGAGAAGAGCAATTCGCTCTTTCTTGAGGTCGACTATATATATAACGCCTGGAAGTTTCGGCATGTCTTTGATTCCGCCAAGGAACCTTTCGAGCTTGTCTCTCTCCTCACGGAGCTTTGCGGCTTCTTTTTTGGTAAGCTGCTCAAAAACGCCGTCAGCTTCCATCTTTTCAAGTTCGCGAAGTCTGGCGATTCTTGTCTGAATGGTGCGATAGTTGGTGAGCATTCCACCAAGCCATCTCTGATTTACATAATACATACCGCACTGCTTGGCGGCGGACTCAACCGCTTCCTGAGCCTGCTTCTTGGTTCCTACAAAAAGTACGGTCTTGCCTTCGGCGACTGTGTCCTGGATAAATTTCCTGGCGTCTTCAAAGAGTTTGAGGGTTTGATGAAGATCGATGATGTAGATTCCATTGCGTCCCCCATAGATGTATCTCTTCATCTTAGGGTTCCATCGGTGAGTTCGGTGTCCGAAATGAACACCTGCCTCCAGCAGTTCTTTCATTGTAATTGCTGGCAAAGTTGTAATCCTCCTATCAGGTTAATTTCTTCCTGTTTCGTCATTCCAAAGCGCAATCTCGACTATGCAAGACACCTACGCCGCGGTCGGAAACAGTGTGTTTTGCCAAACTGAGAAATGATACCACAATAAAGAGCTAATCGTCAATAAAAAATGGTTCCTCTGCAGGGCAAACGCATCAATGAAATTGTGAATATACATGTCGCGAACTTGATCGCGTGCGAAATGGAATCTCTGGATTTCAAATCCCCAAAGTTCTGTTTCGGGCGTCATCGGATATAACGCCCNNACGCCCGATCAACACATCGTTTGTTATTACTCGCAGTCAGACAAAGAATGCTCGTGCGTTGCCCTGGGTTCCTCTGCTTTCCTATATATCTGATGCGAATTATGTATAAGAAAATCTAGCAAACTAACACAAAAATACTGGTTTATTCGCTTCGGCAATCATGGGTATAATATGCGAGTCTTGAATATCTCTTATTGTCCATGCCGTTAATCTACACGGAAAGGATGGTGGGGGTCTTGTGAGCTCCGGGTCAATGAGTATTATAACCGCACAGAATAAAAACTTGCAGACTATAGTTCTCACCGGCGAAATAGACTTTGCTGCCTCATTGGATATAGATCCGCTGTTGGCCAAGGCTGTAAGTGAGTGTAATGATGAGCTGTTGCTGGACTTGGAGAATGTAACTTTTATAGACAGCGAAGGCATAAAGATGCTGTTGCATGCTTTCGGAGAACTGGCTGAGAAAAAGAAAAGGGCTCGCATCGTAAAATGCAGCCCCAGAATCCGTAGAGTATTCAAGCTTGCAGGTGTTGAGACACTCTTAAATGTTGTGCCCGAACTATCAGATAAAAAGATTAGAAAGACGACAATAAAACGCGTGCAACCCCTATATTGGCACAAATAGAAGTATCGATTAATATTCCAATAGATAACTTACCAGTGTGCCCGTGCCTGCGCCCGTGCTGCCTTTTTTAGCAAGATCGGTGTCTTTTTCAATGGAAGAAGATGATAAATCTATATGCGCCCAGGGAGTATCACCTACAAAGTCTTTAATAAAAAGTGCTCCGTTTATTGCCCCGCCTTCGCGAGTCCCGGTGTTTTTGATGTCAGCTACGTCGCTCTTTAAAGACTCGCGGTAATCGGTAAACAGTGGTAGGTGCCAGAGAATCTCACCGGAAGTTTTCCCTGCATTGGTCAAATCATCAACAAGCTTGTCGTCAGTTCCGAAAATACCCGCTATCTCACGGCCGAGTGCGGTCACGCATGCGCCGGTAAGAGTTGCCAGATCGATAATCTCATCGACACCCAGTTTATTGGCGAAACTTACAGCATCAGCCAAANNCTTCGGCATCGGTATTATTAATCTCTACACTCTTGCCGTCGTAGGAATTGAATACATCGCCTGGATGGATCGCATTGGCGCCAATTGAATTTTCTGTCGCAGGGATCAACCCGATAACGTTGATATCGGGTTTCTCTCTTGCGATGGCCCTCATCGCAGCTAAAACAGCGGCAGCGCCGGACATGTCGTCTTTCATACCGTACATATGCTCACTTGGCTTTAGGCTGTAGCCGCCCGTATCGAAAGTGATGCCTTTACCGACTATCGCAACCGTCTTGGATGCCTTATCGGAAGAATATCTCAATTTAATAAAACGAGGCTCCACTTCACTTCCTCTGGCTACAGCCGCCAGAAGCCCCATTCCGGCTTCTTCTATGGATTTCCTGTCCATCACATCGCAATCGACGTCATATTCATTGCTGAGTTGATTAGCCAGATCGGCCAGATATTCGGGAGTCACGATATTGGACGGAGCGTTGGAGAGATCCCTTGCAAAGACAACAGCGTCTCCAATAACCTCTGCCTTTTTTATTCCTGCCTTTATAGCATTCAGTTTATCGGCTGATAGTTCGACTATATCAAAATCTTTTATAGAGTTCGGCTTTGCATCTTTTGTTTTGAGTTCGATATACTGATACGTTCCGAGTATCGCTCCAAGAACCGTTGCGCGGGCGCAATCCTCGACCGGCAGCCCGCCGATCCCGGCGCCATGAAGAATGCTAGAAACGGTTTTTGCTCTTAATTCACGACATTTTCTGGCTGCGCGAGCCGAAGCGCGCATCAACTTGATGGTATTGAAATCAGAACTTTTGCCAAGCCCGACTACAATGACATATTTAGCCGCAATAGCGCCTAGAGTCCTTATGACTAACGTCTCGCCCAGATCGCCTTTGAATTCTTCATCAGAGATAGCGCTGGATATTGCTCCACTCATGGCCTTATCAACTGCGCCGGTTGCGCCGCCGGGCAGCTTAACGCCTTCAAATAGATTTACGATTATTACATCGCTGTCCTGATCAGATAGCGACCCTTGTCTTGCGCCAAAGTGCATTATATCCTCCGGANNGCCGCCTCTGGGACCACCCCAACTGGGCGCTTCACCGGAATCGCGCAGGCTGCGCATAACCGAACGAAAGTCCTGCATATATTGGTCTCCGGTTTGAGAGTCCATGCTGAAAACAGCTCTCATCTGATCGGCCATTAACGACTGTCTTGTCTGAGAGTCCATATCCATCATAGCGTTCATCTGGCTCGAATAAATCTGCTGCCTCTGTTCGGGAGTAAGCTTGGACATATCAATAATAGCCTGAGACAATGATTTAGCAATGTCCATTACAGGATCGTCCTTCTTTTCCACAGCTTCAGGTTCAGGACTTAGAACAACATAAACAGTCGTCCAAGTATAGCCTTCCGGCAGGGGCAATGTAGATGAATCCGGCGAGTTTGGACAATCTTTGGCATAAACTGTTGTTGTTTTGTTTTCATGATCTTCAACCGAAAGCCCAACCATCGGCAGAGTGCTCATTGCAAGCATTGCCGATTTTAGTTGATCGAGCTTAATGGTAGCATCATTTTGCTTTGCAAATTGAAGCTTTTTCCATGTTATCTTGTTGAGTTTTGTAATGACGTCCAGCGCCTGACTGACCTCAGCTCCCGATAGATTGATAGTCACTGTAGTATCGATTTTTGGATCTAAAGCAATTGTAACTCCAGCTTGCTTTTCGATCTGTGCGATTGCATCTTTAAGCGGCATATCGCTTGCATTCAATGTCACCTGACCTGCGCATGCAAAAGATGCGCAGATAAGTACCAAGACAATTCCAAACAAAGTGGTTTTCATTTCTACTTCCTCCACCATTCTTATGTACGTTGATTATAGCAGGATGCCCGCCAGAATCAAGACGTTTTATCAAAATACTATCGAATCTAAATGTGATTCTAAACCTGATTTCATACCGGGCTTGACACTTATGCTGCCCGAATCTATAATGAGCTTACTTCAAAAGTGGGGGTGAACGACACTGAGAGTCCGAGCAAAAGAGCTCAGAAGAGCCCGAAAACGATCACAGGAAAACTATAAGGCGAGGCTTCGAGAAGAAAGCAAAAAGAAGAAATAGCTATATTCTTTAAAGCATAATGCCGGCTTCCGACTGCTCCGCGCGGTCGATAAGCCGGCTTGTCTTTGTACGCTCGTCGAATGCAACCCACAAGCAGTTGTCCACAGCATCATGAATTGATTCCACATGCGTGATAAGTATTATCTGCTCGAATCTGTTCTTGAGATTTTGAAGAAGTGAAACCACATTATCCCGCCTCACATCATCCAGCGACCCGAATACTTCGTCTAAAACCAGCAGGGAGAACGACTGCCCCGCGCGGTCTGCGATCATCTGCGAGATAGCAAGCCTTAGAGCCAGATTTACTATATCGTCCTCGCCACCCGATATTACGGGCTTGAGTTCGCCGTCATCACGAATTGTGGCCTGATAGCTGTCATTTATTTCCAGGGTGTCGTAACGGCCGTCGCTCATTGTCGCCAGAAGTTCGCTTGCAATAGCTTCGAGTTCTGGCCGTATGCGGTCATTAAGCTCGGCTCGAAGCTTATCCATGGCCTGTGCAAGAGTTTCCAGATGCAGCCGCTCAGAGCGTTTTTGCTTCAGGTCTTCCAGCTTCGACTTATACTGCTCCTCCTGCTTTTCAATCAGAGAGAGCACTTCGGCAGATGCGCTGACCTCACCGCGCTGTCGCTCCAACTGAAGAGCGGACGCATTCAATGCAGACATCGCTTCATCGAAATCTTTGATCAAAGCGTCTCTGTCTTGAGGAGAGAATGCAAGTTCGGCCAGGGATTTTTCAGAGGCCGATATTTCATTTGATTTTAATTTTAGAGCCGCTTCAAGCTCAGTAATATCTGAACTTACGGTGGGCATGCGCTCAAGAGCCGATTTCAGCGCGATCGCGCGGTCGTGAACGGGCCTAAGCTCATCTCCAATTTTACGCAGTTCGGCGTATCTCGACTGGTTAAAACCACCTGGAATTGACTCGATCTGGGAGTGCATCTCGCTCTTTTCTTTTTCACGCGTTTTGACCTGTTCTCTTACAGAATCTCTCTCATTTACGACAGAGTCAGCAGCCGATTTTTCTTTTCTTAGTTCTTCGATCTGCACGGCAAGATTTCCGCGTTCAGCCTCGGCATTAGCTATCTCTTGGGCATCCGAAGAGTCGAAGAGTTTTTGTATATCGGCTATCTGATTATTTATTTCAACGATTTGAGAGTCGAAATTCGAAAGAACAATGGCTAGTTCGTCGCCAAGAGGCCGCTCACAGGTCGGGCACTTGCCATCCGATCCGGCTTCAGCGATTCGAGTTCGTTTAGCTTCAATAGATACCTTTTGAAATTCCAACTGCTTTGTTTGAGCCTGCGCTGAATGCTCCCGAGCGACCCTTTGCTCTCGAAGATCACGAAGTGTTTCATCGGCTTTTTCAAGGGCATGTTCACCGGCGATCAAAGCGGCAGAGGCTTTTAATTGTATCTCGTCCGCGTCAGACAGTTCTTTTTCTCGGGCTTGTAGACGATTTATATCCTGGTCGATGGCCGATAGCTGACCGGCCAATCGCTGCCTGTCGCCTTCGTGCTTTTGAAGCTCAGAAAGCTGCCGGAACTCAACCTTCGCTTTTTCGTAATCATCGAGCTTCAGAGCAAGCGAATCAAGTTCCTTTTTCTTCGTTTCAAGATCAATGAGTTCTGTTTTAAGCTGCGCCAGACGGGTTCCGTTACGCTCGACATCGGCCCGATCTATCTCCAGCCTGCGCGATATCTCGTCGAACCGCTTTGCCTTCTGATCTGATGCTTCTTTTTGAGGTTTTAGTTTCTCGACTAGCTCAGAGGACNNATCGGATTTTGCCGATGCAAGCCTTGCATGAGCCTCTTTTTTGCGCTCTTTAAGCTCTTCAGGGTCTGCAAGTCCCTTTTCAAGACCCTCTATCTCACGATTCAGCCCAAGCCGATCCTGGTTGGCTTTGTCGCGAGCCTTTGTAACTCGATCATACCCCAGCATCTTACTGATCGCAGCGGCTCGTGCCCGACCGTCCAATGACGCCATAAACTCAAGCGCCTTTTGACCGGTGAAAAAGCTCGTAAAGAAAGCCTTGTAATCCATTCCAAGGAGTTTTGTTATGGATTCGGAAACCTCGGACATACCCGACCTCAAAGGCCTACCGTCGACTTCCAGAACAGCCGAACCCGATCTGCCGCTGCCGTCAAGACCACGAGTCACCTTGTAGACAGAGCCGCCAAGCTCGAATGAAAGAGTCACACTGACCTTGGAGCCGCCCTCGGATGCCTTAGTGCGTATCGTGTCATTAGTCCCACGAACAGCAGGGGCGCCATAAAGCGCCCAGGCAAGGGCTTCGAGAACAGTCGATTTACCCGCGCCGTTAGGCCCGATGATACCAGTCACGCCGTCCGTAAAGGTGATCGTCGAGTCTATATGCTGTCTGAAGTTTTTAAGTTCAAGGCTTACTAATCTCATTCTGACTGAGCCATTTTTGCAAGATAGTCCCGACCGAGATCGATAAAACGCTCCCGATCGACCCCGGCTGGGATATCATAAACTTTTGCAAAATCATCCCATTCCTCTTCAAGAGGTTTTGCAACGCCTGAATCGGAGGATGATGTAAGAGTGCGGCCGTCTCTGGTCGGCGGCCTGAGTTGAAGCTCGAAGTGAAGAGCCTCCGACCTGACCTGCCGGATCAGCGAGAAATCAAGGTCGGCCTGCACAGACCTGTATAAGTTTTCAACCACAAGTCTAACAATCTTGTTCTCATGACCACCCTCGACAGTCTCAATCCGCCGCTGGATAGCGGTATTGAGTTCATTTGCAGTGAATTCTTTTGCATCTATTGGGCGGAGGTCGATTACATCCCGCGTGGCTACTTTATGAAAATCTATAAGCTTGCGATTATCGAGGTCATACTCTATCAGGCCCTTAGGCTGCTTGGTCTCGCTCCAGATACTATGGCTAGTATATTCAGTGGCACCTGCATAAAATGCATTAGGAGCTAATTCTGAAAAAACATGATAATGTCCAAGAGCTACATAATCCCAGTCATCATTAATTATCAAGTTGCGTGGAATTACATCTAGATCATATGCGTTGCGTATAATACCTTCAACTGTTCCATGAACCAAAAGAATATTATGTTTACTCGATGCATCAGGCTTAATTTTAAGAGAATGTAAATAAGCAATTGTTCTGTGAGATAAACAAAAGACAGAGGTTTTCAAATCAGGCAATTTTATCTGTACAAAGTCTCTACCATGCACAACGTATATTCCTGGGAGATTGGCGAACAGGTCTAATATGCATCCCGTATCTGATTGGCGTGGTGAGTCATGATTTCCACCAATAATTACAATTGGAGCATTAGTCTTTGTACGCAACTCAATAAATTCTCTGAATGTCTGCTGGATAGTCAGGTTACTCGGGCGGACGACATGGAACATATCTCCGGCGATGAGGATGACATCCGGCCCTATCTCGACAACTTTGGCTAGCGCCTGCCTGAATGCCTGAAATACATCCGCTTCTCGTCTGTTCAGCCCCTGACTCGTTATTCTATTATATGCGCGGTAGCCCAGAT
>DJHI01000211.1 GCA_002431715.1 Armatimonadetes bacterium UBA5829 | reverse complement strand
TCCAAGCTCATCCGCTTCGCGCTCCATAATGCGTGAATAGCGCTGGGTAATGATCGTGTTGCCCCACATAGCCAGACCCCCGGCCGTACCTCCGCTCAAAATTATTACCGGCAGCATCCATAGTGCGCGCTGCTGGCTCTTGAGCATCATGTCGACGCCGTGTCTCTGATCGCAGTGTGTGATTTCGTGGGAGAGTATTGCGCCGCGTTCATCCGGGGTCATAATCCGCCACATCCGCTCCGTAAAGTAGACATATCCGCCCGGCAGAGCGAATGCATTGATGGTATTTTTATCCTGAATTACCTTGAAGTGATATTGAATCTGCTTGCGGTTGACGAACTTTACCAGCCTCTGGCCCATCTCATTGATATCCTGCTGCCATTTCTCATTGGTTGATGGCGGCATATCTTTTTCCACTTCTTTTGCCGCATCTTCACCCAGCTTGATCTCATCGTGCAGCGAAAATGCTGCGGACGGACCAATGGCTGTAAGCAACAACAATATTATTGCTCCGATGGACCACAAACGATTCAAGACTCACCTTCCCTATCGGCTATTTTTCAACTCCCGGGCGCGACTCTTCATACACATCGAACCCGTTAGCAATATCGGATATGCTTTTGCCGGGCCTATATGTAAGCATTTTCAGAACTATCTTGCCGGTTGTCGATGACACTTTCGCCGTTCCTATTACCCGGTTTTCATATTTGTCTTTGGCATTCCAGGCGGGTGCGGCCACTTCATATGTCTTTTTTTCCTGTAACTGGCGGTTCGGCAGCACCTCGATTGTTTGACCTCGTTTCCCTATGGAGATAATCGGCCCGACCCATCGTTTTGCATCAGTATCGTTCAGCTTTACAAGCACGCTGCCCTGCCCGACAGGCGCATACGAATATTCAGGACGGGACGCGGTCATAAATCTTCCGGTTGTGTCCGTAATGACCACATATCCGACACTTCCGTTGATGACTTTATTGCTTTCATTGTCCCAGACCTGATCGACAGCCATTAGCCGGTCGAACTTATCGAGTTTGTCTTTTGATACGATCTTGCCGGATTGCACCTCGGCGTATGCCTGCGGCGGATTGACTCCGGGAAGAGAATAAACTCCCGATCCGATCTTGATATCCTCCGATTTTGCGCCCGGAACGAGTGCGAAATTCGATTGATATGTCGATCCTGCAGCGCTTACTATCCCGCGCGCCATCGGCACCTCGATTTTATTTTCATACCTGTAATCCCATCCCTGACCCATAAGCCAGACTAGATCTCCGGGATGCAAGGTCTTCGAAGAGTTGAACTGTGCCGTTGTTCCTGAAAGCGATGTGATACTACCTATTTTATTTGTGTTGGGTATGGTCTTAATATCGTCGGATGGGATTTGAACGCCCATCTTCTGCAGATCGGTCTCAAGATAGTCGAGTCTTTCCTGTGTGGGCGGGTGATTACTGAATATTTTGGGTGGTTCTCCGCCTGAAGTGTCCTGAAACCTTCCGATTTTGCGAAGAGCCATCAGCAATCCCGCAGGATCATAACCCGCTTCACGCAGAAGCTGCGTGCCCAGTTCATCCGCCTGTCTCTCATCGCCTCTGGAGTATTTCAATGTATAGAGGCTGTGCAGCATGTCGGCGGCATCTCCGACTGTTCTACTCGCGCCGGTNNACCAATAGGCCTCCGAGCCACATAGACCTGCGCTGGGCTTTACTCATTGCATCTATGGCGTGCCTGCGGTCGGAGTGGATTATTTCATGAGCCAGCACCCCCTGTCTCTCATCCGGTCGCAGAATATCCCAAAGATGGCTGGAAAAATAGACATATCCTCCAGGGGTAGAGAAAGCATTCAGTTCATCCTGCTTAAGTATCCTGAAATGATATTTCATCTCGGGCCTGTTTATGGTCGAGCCTTTAAGCAGCTTTTGGCCGTATTCATTTATCTCCTTGTTTGCTGCTTCATCTTTAGATTGAGGATACTCTTTCAGTATCTCCACATCCAGTTTGTCGCCGAGTTCCACTTCTTCCTGAAATGTGGTCGCCATCAGCGGTGCCGCGGCAAATAATACGGCGCATACGATCATAAATGCGGATGTCTTCAATTTTGACGTATGCTTCATTTTATTAGTCCATCCTTAGTGTGATTTAACATTTATAGTATAGCTCAGAGCGGGTATTATCGAAACAAAAACGCCTTCTAAATAAATAGACGGAGAATATTAAAGCTTGTTCCTATAAGCTCTTGACAATCCAAAACACTATTATCTAAAATATCTTGGCACTCAAATAGTTCGAGTGCTAAATCTTATATATATAATCTCTCAGGAGGTGCAGATAGAAATGATTAAACCTCTCGCAGACAAAGTGGTTGTCGAGCCGCTGGAAGAAGAGGAAANNGCCAAGAAAAAGCCGCAAGAGGGCGTTGTGGTTGCAGTCGGCCCGGGCAAAGTTCTGGATGATGGCTCTCGCGCCGCTATGAGCGTCAAGGTTGGCGATAAGGTCATCTACGCAAAATACGGCGGAACCGAAGTCACGGTCGGCAGTAAGGATTACATGATCCTCGACCAGGACTCCATCTACGCTATTAAAGAGTAAAATATTTTTCGATTATTATCTGAGTGACCAGTACGACTGGCTCCCTCTCCCCCAGAGATGGGAGAGGGTTGGGGTGAGGGGGTTTCTAACTTCTAACCTCTAATCTCTAACTTCTAGATAGGAGAATCTAATGTCAGCTAAGATTATAAAATTTGATGAAGAANNGCCCGCCGGGCGCTGGAGCGCGGCGCGACCACGGTCGCGGCGGCGGTCAAAGTGACCCTCGGACCCAAGGGCCGAAATGTTGTTCTAGACAAAAAGTGGGGCAGCCCCACAATCACCAAGGACGGCGTAACCGTTGCAAAAGAAGTCGAACTGGAAGACCCGTATGAGAACATGGGCGCTCAGCTCGTTCGCGAAGTAGCCTCCAAGACCAACGACGTGGCCGGTGACGGAACCACCACAGCCACAGTTCTGGCCGAGAGCATCGTCCGCGAGGGTCTGCGCTATGTCGCGGCCGGCGGCAACCCGATAGCTGTAAAGCGCGGCATCGAGAAGGCCGTCGAGAAGGCCGTC
>DJHI01000175.1 GCA_002431715.1 Armatimonadetes bacterium UBA5829 | reverse complement strand
GGACGTAGCACTGCCCGCTCAGCATTCCAGTCTTAGCCGTATCGAGAACCCACTTTGCATAATCCTTATAATAAGTCTCATCAGCCTTATCGAGATCGTTCAGTGTCCACTCGCTGCGAACAAACGGCTGACCCTGATACCTCTGGGGCCATTGCGGACCTCCCAAGCCTTGCATCCAGGATATAACCTCTTCGTTGCCATGCCCGTGAACATCATAAATATCGGTTTTTACGTGCAAACACCCACTGTTATCGATAACAAGCCGGGTCGGATCGAGCTTTTTCAAAAGCCAATATGCCCTCATATAGTGCTCGCCTTCATTTGCATCGTTCTTATCATGCATCCAGCCTTCATTGCTGTATGTCCAGGTCATAATACATGGATGGTTAAAATCTCGCTTGATCGTTCGCTCCCAGACCGAATTCGCTATCTGGACCGCTCGCTCAGAGAAGTGGCCTTCGGCAGCATTTGCCATCTCCCCCCAAACAAGCAGCCCCATCTTGTCGCATAGATACAGAAATCTGGGATCTTCCACCTTCTGATGCATTCTAATCCCATTGAGTCCGATCTCTTTACACCACTCGATATCCTTGACGAAGTCCTCAGGCGACGGCGGTGTCAACAGTCCGTCCGGCCAGTAGCCCTGCACAAGTGTCATATTGAGCCAGATCGGTTTGCCGTTAAGCAATATTTTATTGCCGTCTACTGAAATTGTCCGTATGCCGAAATATGACTGCACTTTATCGACCGGTATTCCATTTCGCAGAACTTCGAGGTTCAGGTCATACAGCGCAGGATTATCCGGCGACCAGAGCTGAGCATCCGGCATAGAGAGACTGATTTTTGACTGATGATTGGCAATGGGAGCCAATACAGTTGTTATTGTTTTTTTATCGCGTTTGACGCTTGCGCGGACTTCATCGCCACCCGATACATCTATCGTAATATCAACTCCGCGAGGTTCCAGGCGAGGTATCACTTTGAACGACTCTACAGCGCTCTCAGGCACCGCTTCCAGCCAGACCGGCTGCCAGATGCCGGTAATGTGCGTATAGTGCCATCGGTTTCTGCCGACGGGACGCTGTTTTCCGCGCGGCTGAGCGGGATCGAACGGATCATCGAATACCCGAACCACCAAATCATTTTTGCCATCGCGAAGATATGGGGTGATATCGAAGCTGAAAGGTACATAGCCACCTTCATCTTCGCCTGCTTCTTTGCCATTAATCCATACGGTCACGGCATAGTCTACCGCGCCGAAATGGAGCATAACCCGCTTGCCCGTAAACTTGCCCGGCACTTCGAACTTGCGAGAGTACCATACCACCTTGTGATGCTCGGTCTCGCCAATACCCGAGAGCTTTGCCTGATAGGGATAGGGAACGTTTATCTTGCGGTCGAGTTTATGCCCGGCAAACCATTTTTCACTCAGCCCAGCATCTTTATCGTCAAATGCGAAGTCCCATTTACCGTTGAGGCTTATCCATGTGTCTCGACGGAAATCGGGTCTGGGATAGTTCAAATCGGCACAATTTGCCCGGCAGACACCACCGGCCATAAACAAACAGAAACAGATAAGCACAGTAGACGCTAGCTTGCTCATGTCATCCAACCTTTGTGAATAGGGATTTGGCGCTATAAAATTCCTTCGCTAATCCTAGGGTTTGACTTCTTCGTTNNCCATGGCTAAGCGGATGTTCTCCGCTACAGTGGGTGTTCACCCTCGCGCAAGGTTAATTATACCAATATGCCGATTCCAATGTCAACATATATTCTGCAGGAAATGTATCTTTTCAATTATCATTTTGCCGGATGAGTCTCGTAAATCTCAGTGGCTTTTGCGTGTATATCAGCTACGCGCTTCACATCGACTTTCCACTTGCGATCATAGGTCATGTAGCCGTTAAGCTCATTTTCAATATCATTGAGCTGGACATAGCACTGTCCGCAAAACAGACCGGTCTTTGCAGCATTGATTACACTACGCTCATAAGCTTGATACCACGATTCGTCTGCCTTATCGAAGTCCGACATCGCCCACTCGCTTCGAATAATAGGCTGGCCCTGATAGCTGTTGTCAGCTATCGGCATCGTAGGCCAGCTCGGTTCAGCCAGTTTTCCATTGACCCAACTAACGACCTCTTTATTGCTGCCGGGACCGTGGAGATCGTAAATATCCGTTTTTACATGCAAATAGCCGCTGTTATCGATTACCGGTCTGGTTGAATCCAGTGACTTGAGAAGTTGGTATCCCTTGGCATACTGCATTATCTGAGATGCATCTTTACCATTATGCATCCACCATTCGTTGCAATATGCCCAGGTTATGATGGATGGATGGTTATAGTCCCGCTGGATCGCTCTCGTCCAAACCGCGTCGGTGATTTCTCCTGCGCGTTTTGAAAAAGTTCCTTCAGCGGCATTTGCCATCTCACCCCAAACCAGCAGACCCATTTTGTCGCACAGACACAGAAACCTTGGGTCTTCCACTTTCTGATGCATTCGAATGGCATTGAGACCCAGGTCTTTGCATCTCTGGATGTCTTTTACATACTCTTCAGGAGAAGACGGAACATATAGCCCGTCCGGCCAGTAACCTTGAACCAGAGTCATGTTCAGCCAGATCGGCTTGTCGTTGAGCAGAATTTTTTTGTCTTTGAGGGCAATGGAGCGAATTCCAAGATATGAACTGACTTTATCAACAACCTGTCCCCGACTTACTACCTCCAGGGTCAGATCATACAGCGCGGGATTCTCCGGCGACCAAAGCCGAGCATTAGGCATCGAAAGGCTGATCTCGGCCTTATAATCATTGACGGGAGATGAAACCGCCGCAATCTCTTTGCCGTTTTGAGAGACAATTGCCCTTATCTGATCTCCACCCGACGCTGTAACGGTAATATCTGCTCCGCGGGGTTCAAGCCTCGTGTTTATCTTGAAGTCCTTGATCGCCTTCTCCGGCACAGCTTCCAGCCAAACGGGCTGCCAGATGCCGGTGATGTGCGTGTAATGCCAGCGATTCTCTCCGCCCGGACGCTGCTTTCCACGCGGCTGCTCGCCATCGGCAGGGTCGTCGAATACCCGGATCACAAGGTCGTTTTCACTATTTTGAATATACGGAGTGATATCGAAGCTGAAAGGCACATAGCCGCCTTCGTCTTTGCCGACCTCATGACCGTTCACCCAAACCGTCACGGCATAATCAGCTGCGCCGATATTGAGATGAACCTCTTTGCCTGAAAAACTGCCGGGGACTTCAAACTTGCGGGAGTACCACACCACCTTGTGACGCTCGGTCTCGCCTATTCCCGATAGCTTTGCCTGATAGGGATAGGGAACATTTATCTTGCGGTCGAATTTATGCCCGGTAAACCATTTTTCACTCAGCCCCGCGTCCTTATCGTCAAATGCGAAGGCCCATTTGCCGTTGAGATCCACCCAGGCATCGCGCTTGAAATCAGGACGGGGATAATTGAGATCAGCAGTACCGGCCTGGCAAACTACCGCAGCAAGCATGCAGCAAACAATCGGAGCGATAAGATTCATGGCAGCGTTCCTTTAATCACACCCAGCGGTCGAATATCTCTTCGAACTCTTCCCTGCTTCCAGCTTCCCTGACAGGAGAAAAGGTGATGATAGTGACTGTATCCAGAGGGGTTACTACGCGATCGTAGATTCTGGAGAGGAGAGTCATTACATCTTCGGCACTGCGGAACTCCAGGTTCTCTTTTTCGATGTCCATATTGGTTAGGTCAGAGACTTTTTTAACCACCACATCATCAATGATGGCTGTGAAAAGCTTCTGCCTGACCTGATATCGCCTGCCGACGGTGATCCAGATAATCTGACCGCTCTGATATTTATTTGACTTGTCTCCGAGCCTTATTGTGGCGCTCTTGCGTCCGCGCATAAGGGCATCCGCATAAAGCTCGGGATAGAAGTTGATAGCGAACATATATTACTCCATATCAGCAATGCTGCAATTGTAAACCCAGTAGGGTAGGCTGTCAAGCCGGCATTGGATGCGTGCAGGTAAAACGAATATTCGCGCCTTGCATTACGCCTATAACTTCTTCTTTATTTATCCAATCGAAACGAAGAGCTATTCCGCAGTCACTTGAATACTTTCGAGGCGTTGGGATCAGTTTGCATCTTAAGTCGGATGCCTTGATCACGCTCTCTGCGCGCAGCGCGGCTGATGATGTTTCAAAGATAACAATTCCGTATGTGTTCATTGTCTCGCAATGTCCCTGACAGCCGACAGGGCTTTTTCTATATCTTCAATGGTTATAAACGGTCCTATGCTGAATCGGACAGCGCCGTCGGGGAATGTGCCCAGTGTCTTATGCGCCGACGGAGCGCAGTGAAGTCCTACACGGCACATAATCCCGTATTTCTCATCGAGCGCCAACCCAATATCCGAGTTTTCAAGACCTTCTATGGTAAAAGATACCAGTCCGGCCCTTCGTTCTCCCAACTTCGGCCCGTATACTGTCACGGAATCGATCTCCGAGAGACCTGAAACGAGCCGCTTTATAAGGCGGTCATGATGATCGTTAATCCCATCTATTCCGCGTTCAAGTATCCATCTTACTCCCGCGCCGAGTCCGGCAATCCCCACGCCGTTGGGTGTCCCGCTTTCAAACTTATCGGGTAGAAAATCCGGCTGCACTTCCAATGCCGATGCGCTGCCCGTTCCTCCAAACATAATGGGATCGATCTGCGATATATCCACTGAGTTATTAAGTATAAGTGCGCCGGTTCCTTGGGGGCCAACAAGCGCTTTGTGTCCGGTTATGGCCAGAAGGTCGATCCTCATTTTTTGAATATCGATCTGCTCGACTCCCGCGGTCTGCGCTGCATCGACGAGTATTAAAGCTCCCGCTCGATGAGCCGAAGCCGTCATTTCAGTTATGGGGAAAATTCTGCCGGTCACATTGCTTGCATGCACCGCGACTGCCAATTTCGCTCCGCCTGCCAGTGCCTTGTCCCAATCGTCTATATCTATCTCTCCCGATGGGCCGCACTGCACCGCACATACCTCTACGCCTTTTTTCTCAAGATTTCGCAGCGGCCGCATGACTGAGTTATGCTCGACGGAGGTAGTGACCACTCTGTCACCCGGTTTGAGCAC
>DJHI01000035.1:16694-17217 GCA_002431715.1 Armatimonadetes bacterium UBA5829 | reverse complement strand
TGCTCCTTCTTCATCGTAATAGGTGACGTGCCCGTCCTTTTCTTCGACTATTGTCTTTTCAAACCGCGGGTAATGCGCAGTTATCAATGGTATACAATCGAACCAGTCGTAACCCAGCATATCCTCAGTCCGAACATCTTTTGGGTGTCCCTGTTTCAACCATTCGTTCATAGTTGCCTGCCGAATGGAAAACGTCCAGATAAAGGGCTTATCCGGCTTTCTGAAGTTCACTATGTCGTTATATCTGGTGCGTGGGTTGCTGACAGACTGTTTGCAGTTCATGTCCCTCTGCCTTGCTTATATGCTGCCGAAGCAATGATTTTTGCGTGTCTTGATGATCTGGAATCCGGCAATGGTAATGTTGGTCCGGGATTTAAATCCCGGNNCAACCTATATAACTAACAACCTAGAGAATCCCCTTAGTCGAGGGTATGCCCTTCGCGCGTTCGTCGAATGATATTGCCTCTCGAAGCGCGCGAGCAAACGATTTGAACGCTGCTTCCACAATGTGGTGCGCATTCGA
>DJHI01000035.1:14705-16658 GCA_002431715.1 Armatimonadetes bacterium UBA5829 | reverse complement strand
CATCGAGCTGCCTGATGTGTGCGTTTATCCCTGCGTTATTGACCAGAGCCTTAAAAAACTCGGGAGTAAGCTCGGAATCAAACGTTCCGATCATCTCCTTCTCGATCTCCAGGCCGTATACCAATCCGCCGCGTCCGCTCAGATCGAGAGCGGTCATCACAAGGGCTTCATCCATTGGGACAACGGACGACCCATATCGCACAATTCCGACCTTATCCCCGGCAGCCTTCGCAATAGCCTGACCGAGCGCTATCCCGATATCTTCCACACTGTGATGCGCATCGACCTCCAGATCACCTTTGCAGCTTACGTTAAGGTCGCACAGGCTGTGTTTTGCCAGATGCGTGAGCATATGATCGAAGAAACCGATTCCCGTATCGACCGTGCTTTCCCCGGTTCCGTCCAGGTCGATCGAAACTTTGATATCGGTCTCTTTTGTCTTTCTTTTTATCTCAACTTTTCTGCCTGCCATTTTTGCTTCCCCTTATTTTGATAAAAGCTCATTAATGGTTAATACCAACAGAGCATGCTGAGCATCGTCGAAGCACGCGGATAATTATATACCATCCAATTAGCTCTTGAAAGTCCTTATCTTTATAGTATTGGCGTGAGCGGCAAGCCCTTCGGCTGTTGCCATCTCAAGCACTGTCGGGGCTATCTCATTCAGCGCTTCCTGGCTATATGCCAGCAGGCCGGATTTGGTAATGAAGTCGTCCACGCTCAATGCCGAACTGAACCTCGCACGTCCGCCCGTAGGCAGCGTGTGGTTAGGCCCGGCCGCGTAATCGCACAGCGGGACAGGCGTATAATTGCCGAGCAGTATGGTTCCGGCATTTTTAATCTTCTTCAGCGTCTCCCAAGGGTTTCTGGTCACAATCTCAAGGTGCTCTGGCGCGAACTCATTCGCCAGGTCGACAGCCTCTTCCATATCTCTTGTTATGACGATCACGCAGAATGTATCGAGCGATTTTCTTATGAAGTCCTGCCGCGCTGCCGAATCGGTCTGCGTTCGCACTTCACGCAAAACGTTATCCGCAAGCTGACGTGAATTGGTCACTAATGCGCACCGGGAATCTTCGGCGTGCTCGGCCTGTGAGAGAATATCGGCGGCGACAAATGTCGGATTTGCGCTGTCATCTGCCAGCACGAGTATCTCGCTCGGGCCTGCCAACTGATCGATCCCGACATATCCATAGAGCTGCCTCTTGGCTTCCACAAAATAAGCGTTTCCCGGCCCTACGATCTTATCCACTTTGGGCACGGTTGAGGTTCCATATGCCATTGCAGCGGCCGCGGGTGCTCCTCCGACCGCATACACTTTCTCGACTCCGCATTCACGAGCCGCGACAAGCATAGTCGCGTCGATCTTGCCGTCCTCTCTCGGCGGTGCGCAGAGGATTATCTCCTTAACTCCCGCGACTTTTGCGGGAACAGCGGTCATCAACACTGTGCTGGGCAGCGGCGCAAGCCGCGCGGGAGCGTATATACCGACTTTTTCTATCGGGCGGACAATTTGCCCGTATGTAAACTCATCGGTCTGATCTATCCATGACTTCTGAATCTGATTGCGATGAAACGTCTCTATATTGGCTTTTGCAGTCCTGATGGCCTGCAGAAGCTTTGGATCGATTGAGGCATAAGCTTCATCGAACTCGGCTTGGGTGGCCTGAATGTGATCGAGATAAGGTGAATCGAACTTCCTGCCATATTCAAGCAGAGCCTGGTCTCCACGTGCTCGAACATCGGTTATGATGTCACGAACGGTATCCTCCAGTTTCTTATCCGCCTCCGACTCGATCGGCTTTATTGCAGCCAATATCTGTCCCGCCGGGTCACGATCAGTTTCCAGAATCCTCATATTACAATCTCCTTATTATTCCAGTGGGATTATATCAGACAAGCGCATCTTCGACAAATCTATCGAGAGTGTGCAGTTCTGCAGGAGTTATTTGG
>DJHI01000035.1:11950-14615 GCA_002431715.1 Armatimonadetes bacterium UBA5829 | reverse complement strand
CTCAGATTTCATAAATCCCCATAAAATGGGGTTTATGAAATCTGCGATAGGGGTCTGGGGCCCGCAGCCCCAGCGGGTTTCAAGGGCGGAGGCCCTTGATGGGAGTCTGAGGGTAAAACCCTCAGAATATTCTCGTAACACTGAACTCTATCAATCTACCGGCAGAAGTCTTGATACACATTCAATATATCCCGACACATGCAAAAAGATAAGCTTGCAATCATTGACTCCTTGTAGCGAATAAGCTATAGTAAACCAATGGAATTGGATGCTAATGTAAATAGAAACGTCGGGTGCAGCAGGTCTCTCAAAGGCTGCGCGATAATCGTCGCGGTAGCGTTTGTGGCAGTGATTGCGCTGCTGATCTATATGTCGAGGATGCCCGTCGTGCAGGATGTAGTAACCTGCCGCATGAACATGACCGCTGTCGGCGCGGCTCTCAATCGATATCACGACGTCCACAATGCCTATCCGGAGACCCTTGATGAGCTGAAAAAGGATTATCTCAAGAATCCTTCGGTGCTGCGCTGCCCTCTGGACAAGTCCCCCGGCACCGAGCCAAGCTATATATATCATCGTCCCAAAAGCAATTCCCCGGCGAAATTTGTCGTGCTGGAGTGCTGCAGGCACAGGTTGTCAAAGGGCATGCCGATCAGTAAAATGCAACTGCGTAAGGACGGCAGTATTACTCTAGAGGCAAACCCTAAGGCTCCCAGGGAGCGTTCTTCGAAATAAGATCATCTATTCTCTTTCGGATTTCCAGGGTCTGCGCGACAGCCGTCCCGCAAGGAACACCGTAACCGCCAATTGTTATATGTTCGGGTTTGCCATTCAGTGGCATATTCGGCAACAGATGAACCGCGATCAGTTTTCTGCCGAGCGCTGCCAGAGATTCAAATAGTGCTGTGTCTTTCGTGATGGGAATTCGTGGGTAGTCAGATGCAAGGCAATCAGCATATCGCCGCCTGTATTGAGTGCTGTGGCATATGGCATATATATAGTAAAAATCTTCATCATACCTAGACTTCAGGTTCGAGATCATCTGTCCATCTTTGCATAAGTATATCGGAAAAAGCTTAGCTCCTCCCCTGCGGAAAAGGTTCAAATCGGCTGGGCAGTCCACACAAAAGACCACATCCCACTCATTCGACCCGGTGACCTGTCCCGCCCGTCCTATGGCAATTGCGACATTGTCTTTGAGCATATTCTGCATAAAAGGCAGCCTCGGACGCTCCATGATGGATTTCGAGAGATACGTATATCTTCTCTCAAACGGCCTGTAAGCTATTTCAACCGCCTTATCTCGCCAGTTCGGATCATCTTGTAAGATTCGATGGGCCTTCTCAATATCCAGATCGCCGACGGCATATCGAGATCTAATATCATCAGGCGTTATATTATCATCTCTCAGCTCCGCTATGCGAGCGAGCAGAGCATTTCTGTCGGTATCGATTGCAAATGAGTCCCTGGATGTAACAAACCCTACGCTGCTCTTTTCAAACAGGTCCAGAATCGAGGGGAAACTATAAAATTCTTCGTGCACATTCTTATCGACCGGCTTGAAAATACTAAAAGGCGCAGCCGGTGAAACAGTTTCCCAGGGAGTCTGCGCAAAACTTGTTTGTGAGAGCATATTGAGTTTATCTTCTCTGCTGCCAAACTTNNAACTTGTAGGCATAACTGATCTTGCAATCGGGCCTATCGGACGTTTTGACCATAAATGAGACAGCTACACCCATCTGAATAGGGAAGATATTCTCATCCACACCGTCAGCATTGATCTTCGCATTGCCGTTCAGATCGATAATATATATGTGGTCGAACGCCTTCATCAGGCTCTCGCGCATGACACGAAAGGTAGGATTGAATATAAAGCTGTGATTTGTAATAAATGCAACTATTCCACTGCCGGTCCTCTCCACCCAGTGCTGAGCGATCCGTATGAACTTCACATAATCATCCTGAAGCCATTTTGGATTCTTCTCCACAAGGCCTCTTTTGTAATCCGTGATCAGCGATTCGACAAAGCCCGTATTAGATGAATGACCCGAATAAGGCGGGTTGCCGATTACGACAAGCGGCTNNTATTCGGTATCGACAGCGCATCTGCCGTTTGAATGATGCAGTTTGCAACTTCCTCTCCTTCTTGGCGGGAGAGGGCAGAATTAATCAAACACTGGGCAATCTCAGCAGCGTCCGGGATCAATTCAAACCCGATTAAGTGCGAACACCTGTAGTTGTCTTTTACATGCTTCAAAAAAGTCCCCGTGCCGCAGCACGGGTCGATTATGGCAGCGCCTTCAAGATCGACGCCGAACTTGCTTTGCAAAATGGATTCGACCACTCTTGTCATATAGGAAACAACAGCGGGTGGGGAATAGTGGACTCCATGCCTTCCGGCATTTTCAGGGTCACATGCTCTTAAGAACTCTTCGTAAAAGTATACGGCGGGGTCTTTCAGATCGCGCTTGTAATTAGAGAAAACCTGTTCCAGATCCGTTTGATCGAGGATTATATTTATTGTTCTTACGAATTGAGTGTCAATTGCAGAGATATCTGTCCTTAAATCGGGCAGAAATCGTTTCAGGAAAAGGAGATAAGCTGCCTTTTGCACACCAGGACATTCATAATCATTTACCACTCGCGCGAGTTCACAAGCCAGCTT
>DJHI01000035.1:7121-11901 GCA_002431715.1 Armatimonadetes bacterium UBA5829 | reverse complement strand
GTTCGCCATAGAGATAAGTTATCATCCCAGGGGCGGCACGTCAAGAAAATAATTGACTAGTGAAGCCTTTTCCTGATAGAATAATCTTGCCGTGGCGGAGTACCTCAGTTGGTTAGAGGACCCGGCTCATACCCGGGGCGTCGTCGGTTCGAGCCCGACCTCCGCTACCATGCCTCTTCATTTCCTTCTTATCCCGCAGCGGTTCCGACTGTTTCTCTCTCACAAGTGACTGTAGTGCCGGGCTCTGACTTTACGGATGTATCGGCGAAAATCGGTAAATAATCTCGCCAGACCTCATTCTTTGCGCCATTCATGAACTTGGTGAGGCTGATAAACGGCACGTACTTAGGTTTTTTCGGCTGTTGTCTGAGAGTATAATTGAGCTGCGCAAGAGTCTTATCGCCTTTTTTGGTATTGCATTTTTTACAGCAGGCTACCAGGTTGTCCCAGGTGTTACCGCCGCCCAGCCTGCGAGGGATAATGTGATCGACTGTCAGGTCGCTGCTCTTGTGGCCACAATACTGGCAGGTGTAGTTATCCCGAGCAAGGATGCTTCGTCTTGAGAGTTTAATTTGAGGCATAGGCCGCCTGACATGACTTCTCAATCTGACAACCGACGGCGACGTATAAGTGGCCGAAACCGTATGAATAGGTATCTGGCTTTCGTGGAGCACATCTACCTTACCGAGGAAGACAAGCGATATAGCCCGTCTGATGTTACAGATGTTTAGTGGCTCATAGTCACTATTCAGGACAAGGACTTCTTGACTCATGGCGCATAGACTCTCCTAACAAAAAAGCCCACGCCTGACATAAAGTCAGCGTGGGCTACGCGTCGATATTATCGTACAGCCAGTGTTGTAAATGTTGACGCACGCACATACCGTCTTCCAAAATGCGCAGCGAGTGCGCCTTGGAGCCGCCGATAAGGTATATTGTCTTTGATGACGACACCGTTGACATTAGCGTGCTTCTCCTGTTCTCATTCTAACAGCATATGTAAGATTATGTCAAATAAAAATTCATTGAGCAGGATTAGCACGATATGGGAAAGAATGAGAACGAAAGTGAGGTGCTGATGGAGAAAATTGATCTGCAAGGTCAGCCGCTTGACCTTGATTTAACCTTAAGCTGTGGGCAAGCCTTCCGATGGAGGAAACGAAAGGATGGCATATGGGCCGGAGTTGTCAGAGATAAACTGGTCGAGCTTGATATAAGGGATGGGGTATTATATTGGCGAACATCGCCGCATTCCGATCAGGCCCTGGTGGAGGACTATCTTCGCCTCGACGATGACGTAAACGCTATTTATTCCACATTGTCTGAAATGGATGATCATCTTTCTGCACTTATTGCAAGGTTCAAAGGTCTGAGGATTCTTCGCCAAGACCCATTCGAAGCTCTGTACTCTTTTGTGTGCTCGGCAGCCAATAACATTCCTCGAATTATGAACGCGGTTGAGGAACTGGCGGTAACATACGGAGATCTGGTTTGCGAACTCGGCGGGTCGTGCTATTATGCTTTCCCGGTGACCAAAGCTATTGCCGGTGCCGATCCTGTCCCACTTCACAACACAAAGACGCTTGGTTTCAGAGGTCGTTTGATCAAGGGAGTGGCTAAAGAACTTCTTATACGTGGCGAAAACTGGCTGCCGTTTCTTAGAAACGTCTCATACTCAGAGGCAAAGAGTTCTTTAGTGGAACTGCCCGGCGTGGGCGCGAAAATCGCCGACTGTGTGTGCCTTTTTGCGTTGAATAAGGATGAAGCCGTGCCTGTCGATACTCACATCCGCCAAATAGCTCACAAACTCTTTCTGCCCGAGTTGAAAACAAAAACACTCACCGATGGAGTTTACCGCTGCATAACAAATGTCTTCAGTCAGCGTTACGGCAAATATGCAGGCTGGGCGCAGCAGTTTTTATATTATGAAGACCTGATTAGGTAACAGGAAATAGGAACTAGGGAACTGCATTTTGGGTCAGGATTCGGAAATCCTNNCTGACCCAAAACCTATAACCTACGAGCTCAATCCTACAAGAATCGCGCCGGTAATTATCATCATAATCCCTACTGCGCGAGTGATGCCTATTTTTTCTTTCATAACAAACGCCGCATAAGCGCTGGCAATGAGGTAACTAAGTGCTGTGAGTGGATTTGCCACACTCACATCTATCCAGCCCAGTGTCGCCACATAAGACCCGAAATAGATGGCCATCGATATGACACCCATAATGACCATCGGCCTAGTGAACACGCACCCGGCAACACGCGGAATATCGCTCAGATGCCGGATGCTGATTTCGTCGTGGCTTCGCATTCCCTTGCTCATAAGAATATCAGCGATTGCGCCGAACAGGATTGCCATACCTAATGCTATTCCAACTTTAAGCATATCATGTCCTCACTACCAGCGCGATTCCGGTTGCTACCATTATACTGCCGATCCACCTTATGGGGGTTACGTTTTCTCCCAGCAACAAGAAAGCCAGAATGGTCACGATCACATAGTCAGCAGCCGTAAGCGGCAGAACATAACTCAACTCTTCCCATGAGAGAGAAATCAGATAAAGAATAAAAAAGACGATTAAGAGCAAAACCCCAATCCATACATAAATGTTGGTTACTCCGCATATAAAATTGCCGTACACGCATGAATGCTTTGTTTCCTCCACAGTCCGCATACCGTAGCGAATCGATATGTCTCCGAATGCGCCTACAATGACCGCAAAAAACATAGCGATCAGCACTTTTATCTTGTTCCTGCTGAGTTTTGGAATTCTCATTTTACTATTCCGAGTTACTATTGGCTCGGGTTGATTCAGTTGTTCCAGATCAGGTTCTGACAGGTCATTCTGCAAATCCACCCCGAACTGATTTATATTTTCTTTATCCACTTTATCTCCTCCAGAACCGATTTTGCGGCTTGAAATGTTGCTGAATTAAAGATGCGAGCGAGAGCCTTGTCCGGCCTGCCACACGTCAAGCAATTTTTTGCATCGTATAATGCAATTCCGACCTCATGGAGCACACTGGCATCCCTGTAACAGTCGATCATGCACTTGGTGCAGCCATCCCGTATCAGCTTTGAAGAATCAAAATCGGTTATGGAGCACATGCGTTTCGGCCAGGCATGGCACCGATATAAGTCCAGGTTCCAATCGAGATAGAAATATTTGAATCCGGCCAAACACGGAAATTGCTGCTTCTCTCGTTTTACAAACCTCTGCATCTCACGAAGAGAGGCCGTGGGGTTTACCACCCTAAAGCGCTGCTTCATCTTGATTACATTATCAAATGCCTGCACAAGCTCGTCGTCCGTATAGTCGATCAGTTCTGAGTCCGAATAGCTTCGAAAACTCGACCCGAGAGTTTTTAGAGGATACGAAAACGTCACCTGATGAAAATCGAGCGACTCAAGAAACTCAGGCAAGTCCGAAAGATCGCCGAGCAATTTGCTGAGCGTCACCGAGGCCGTAGTCTCGATCCCTGCAAAGTGCATAATCATATTCGCCTGCGCGATTTTCTCGCAAAGTCCTTCAATACCTCTATTGCTTTCATGCACTTCAACCGACGGCGCGTCGATCGAAATAATTGCGCTGTCGAGCCCGGCATCGATATAGTCGTTTATGCGCTCACTAGTAAGCATGGAGCCATTGGTGCAAATTATAGTCGTCATCGAGAGCGACTTTGCATGCCGGATAATCTGCGCAAGCTGCGGATGCATCGTAGGCTCACCACCTATATAGGCGATATAGCCGATGCCGTTTTTAGCCAGTGTTTCCTGAGCCGATTTAATGTCATCAAATGAGACATATTTTCGCTCTGAACTGACCTCTCTTCTGAAATTGCAGAACTTACACGAGGCATTGCATGCATCGGTGATTGCAAATTGGCAGAACCCGGGTCCTCCATCTCTTAAGACATGCCGCAGCGTCGATTCCTGTTTCGGTTTCTCCTGATGGTGCTGCTTGAGAAAGCCGAGAAACTCCTTACCTTCACGTAGTCTTCGCTTTCTGACCTGACTGTCTTTTGTCATTTGAATGGCTATTCTGGCCATCACCTTCGGTCTGAAGTAGAATTTTTTGTAGAGCCTATCCACACCTTTGCTGATCTCTTCGGCCGATATCTGCTGATATCGAAGAGCGCAGAGTTGAGTGCCGTTTTGGGAGACAAGATCTGCCGGAGTTAGCCAGTTGTTCTGCACAGCCTGCTTATAGAATTCAGTCCCGGGGTAGGGCGCGGCTAATGAGACTTGTATGGTGTCGGGGTCAAGCTCGCGAGCGTATTGAATAGTCTGCTCGATAGTCTGTCTGTCCTCGCCCGGCAGGCCAAGGCAGAATGTCCCATGGATCGCAATGCCTAAGGATTTGCAGTCCTTTGTAAACTTCCTTGCCATATCGGTGCTGACGCCTTTGCGAACATTCTTGAGTATTTCGTCGCTGCCGGACTCGTATCCGACCATCAATAGCCTCAGTCCCGACTCTCTGAGGACCTTAAGTGTTCCATAAGGCACATTTGCCCGGCTGCTTGTCGACCATGTGATCCCCAGCCTGCCTATCAGCTTAGCTGTCTCTTCAGCACGCTTTGAGTTTGCCGTGAACGTGTCATCGTCGATGAAAAACTCTTTGACTTGCGGGAACATCTCTTTAGCTGCGGCAAGCTCATCGTGAACCGATTGTGGGCTTCTGACACGGTATTCATGGCCTGATATAGTCTGAGGCCAGAGGCAGTAGGTGCAGCGACCAGGGCAACCTCTGCCCGTATAGATCGATAAATATGG
>DJHI01000035.1:6897-7073 GCA_002431715.1 Armatimonadetes bacterium UBA5829 | reverse complement strand
ATCAGATAACCGATGTAGTAGTTATCTATAGTAAGGTCGCGCTTATATATATCGATTACCCACGGCAGCGAATCGAGGTCGGTAATGAGTTCAGCATCCGGGTTATGCCGAATATTGTCGTTATCGCGCCAACTGACTCCCTCCACTTCTTTAAGCGGCTGCCCTTGAGCAATTTT
>DJHI01000035.1:6593-6873 GCA_002431715.1 Armatimonadetes bacterium UBA5829 | reverse complement strand
TCTTGACGGCGAAATCGAATTCTCGCCTTATTACAAAATCAACTCCCTGAGCCGAGTTAAGAGATTCCTCCGCAAGCACCGTAATATGCGGCCCCACAAAACCTATCAGACAGCCTAGGTTTCTTTCTTTTATCTGCCGGGCTAAACGCGAATCGTTGGCAAATGACGGGGTGCTGGTGTAGATGATGATCAGTTCGTAATCGGTGCAAGTATCAATAACCTGCTCAGCATTTAAATCGTCTGCCGGTGCATCGATAACTCTAGAGTCATCAACAAGCGC
>DJHI01000035.1:0-6568 GCA_002431715.1 Armatimonadetes bacterium UBA5829 | reverse complement strand
AAGCGCGGCCGCCTGTGCGAGCCATGTAGGATACCAGAATGATCGTATTTCTCTTTTTGCCTGATATCTTGAACCGGCGCCGCCGTCGAATCCTTGAAAAGAAGGTGGGTTGAGAAACAGCGTTTTCATACCTTCTTATTTGCCCTCGGCAGACTGACGCTAAACGGGTTACAGGTGTTGGGTATTGGATGTTGGATTGCAGGTGCCTAGATAACAATGCCTGCTTCCTCTCCTGGGGGAGAGGGTTGGGGTGAGGGAGCAACCTCAGATTTATTTATTCATTTTCAAATTTTGTATTTTGTCTTGTGACTAACCACTTTTTGAAGGAGAATGCTGAGGTGAGGGCGGATTTATATTTCTTCCACACATCCAAAGTCGAGTCCGTAGTTTTGAAAACCGACCGAATGCGCAGTGCGAAGCGAAGGCGTGTTGGTTCTGTCGGCTCCCCATGTTGCGACTTTGCCGTTCTCTAAAATATATCTCACAGCGGCGGATACGGCGCTTTTAGCGAATCCTCTGCCTCTGTATTCGGGAAGAGTCTGGATGGTGAGGTCCCAAGCGATGCCTGAAAAAGGCTTTACCCCAGCCCATGAGGCAACTTTTCCATCGACGATCTGCCCGAAAACCCTGCCTCCCCATCTGGCGTGAATTCCCGCCGCGATCTCATCATCATCCGTTACGTCTCGCACCTCGCCGAACGAGCAATCAGTGAAACTGTTCTTACTGCAGTATAGCCTGCATCCCTCGAACCAGAGCCTGACCTTTATCAGTGGCGATACGGCCTTTTCGAGCGCTTCACATGCATGGTTGTCGAGTGAGGCTGATTTGATTAGAGCATTGCTCACATCGTCTTTTAGGTGAGGTAAGACAGACACAACGGCACCCTCTCCCTTACCTATGGAAAAGAGCGCCAGAGGAGCGCCTTTCGCGAATCGAATTCCTTTTACGTGCTCGCACTCGACCACAATCAGTCTGCCCGAATTGAGCTGTTCGGGAGTGCAGCCGAGCGCATCCGAATAATGTTGATCCAATAGTTCGAGTGTATTCAATCTCTATACCACATTCTATGCATCAAATCCGCCATTGTCAGCAGATCGTGGAGGTTATGCTCAAGAATCTGAACGATTTGGCTTGCGTCGCCCGAATCGCCCCAATCGTGATAAGCCCTGGGAATCTGCGCGCTGGGAATATCATTGTCCCTGCACCTTCCGCATACCATCTGCTCGAGTGTCTGCAGCCTGCAATTAGGCAAATCGCGCTTATACATGCGCCTTGACTCGTGCAGCAGATCGAGGTGAAACTCAGGTTCAGGCAACGTAACGCCTACAAAATCAGCCCGTCTGGCAAGAAAAGGCATATCGAAGCTCTTGCCGTTGAAGGTGACCACCATCCTCGCGTCTTTCAGCCTTTGCGCAAAGGCTGAAACGATACTGGCCTCCTCGGTATAAGTTCGAGCGAAATACTGCTTAAAGACCAATCCGTCAGGCGCACATTCCATAGTTCCGATCAGAAAAACAGGGGTCATGCTGAGCCCGGTTGTTTCCAGGTCAAGAAAGACGATCTCATCGGGAACGAGTTTTTCGGATTTGCAAGCCCTTGCCAGTCTATCAGCGGTTTTGCCGTCTGGATATCCTAAAACACGCAGGAGCCTCTTATGCATCAAATCCGCACCTGCTTCAAGCGATACGGCGGGTTTTTCTATATGATAGTATCCCGGCCCCGTCGGCGCACTCAAAAAGACTCCCTCGACGGCATCTTCCAATATAACACTGTCTTCGGAAGCAATCGACTCAGCATCTTCGAAAAGATCGAAAGGGTCCTGAACTGCTATGGCCTTCACGAGTTCAGCATCCTGATGTCCGTCGAAGGATACGGTGACAGAAGCAGCAGTCTCGATTGTTGTGGATACTCCTGCCTTCGACCTTTCTTTACGAGGATTCTTAATCACATCTTCGGGAACATTCTTAAGCGGCTTTTTATTCAGAGCCTCGATGCGGCTCTTTAGGTCATCGGCAGCCATCAAGATTCCTCAAACTTTTCGCCTGTCGAAAGGCATATCTCAGCCCTGGCAAGCTGGCGCCCTATATACATCGCGTGGTTGACGTCCGATATCGCACAGTCGCGGTTAATTTCGTGCTGAATGCGCTCGGCTTTCGCGGATCGATATTCATGCAAGAGCACTCCATTATCATCCATATGCCTCACAACAATCTGCCCGTCTTCAACTGCTACCATAAACTGGCCATTCGGATCAAAGTCCAGCGAGAAACCTTTAGAGTTTGCTATCCGTTGGGCAGTATCATATTTAGTCGGATCAACGCTGATCGAGTGGCTGATAACCGTAAGCGGCCCGACGGGTATTCCGGCTTCTTCGGCGACAATCTCCTGCGCCTTCATCAACCCATATACGTTTTTTAGCCACGCATCGAGCGCATTATGCGTGCGATAGGTCGCGGTTAGAGTCAACTGCTCGTCATAGACCCTGAAAAAGAGCGTTGCCAGACATGGAGCATCATCCGCATCGATATCCGTATGGCTGTCCCAAAGCGCAAGATAACAATCTCTGTCCTGCGGATTTGCCTTTAGCCTCTGGGCGAACTTCTTAAGTGAATCGAACCCGAAGTATTCTCTAATGCGGTTTCCATAGGTATATGAGTGGTCAGCGGGTAGGGGACCGAGCAGCATGTCATGCTGATATTGTATAAGCTCCGAACGCGAGTAGTTATACTTTCCTAAACTCTCTTCGTCATCTTCTTGCGGATATCGCACTACAACTCGCACATTCTGAAGCTCCTGCCTGTCACCTTTACGCAAATGAACCAAATGCCCGAATCTTACCAGCCTGAATATAAGTTCCTTCCAGGCATTCAGCGGAGTATCGGCTACGATATTGTGATTTCGAGGTTCACTTGGGTAATTGCTTACTTCTACCTCCGGCAGTTCGACCTCTATCCGCTCTCCGACTATCGGCTCACATGGGCTATATGAATGCATAACCCTGCATAAGTTATCTTGAGAAACTTGATCTCTGAGATTCCCGACATTTACAATCCTTGGAACCATCGAAAAGTCTCGCGGTGAAACCAGACCATCGATAATACGCGTCCGGCCTTTGATTCGAGTGACTTTCTCTCCTAGATTTATAGTCTCTTCCAGCCCATTTTGGAAGAAAGCCATAAAGTCTTCAGCCGATTCCGACTTGTTTGACCCGCAGATAATCAAATATCTGATCTGGGGGTTATAGAGCAGGTTTCTAAGAAGCTGAGGTATTCCATTACCGAAAAGATTTCCTATTACGGCGACTTTCGAGGTCTCAGGAGCAAGATCGATGTCGAGGTTTGTTAAAGTTTGCTCTACAAACTCTATCTTGCTCCAGAGGGTTATGATGCCTATTCGTCCACATGGGTTCACTATCTTCAGTTTGCTGCCAAAGTAGAGAGGGACAAATTCCATCGATTCGGTTGTTATCGGTTCATTTTCCTGCATTGGTAAAGTGACCTCGCGGCCCGCCGACATTCTGGAAACCAGTGTTGAAGTCACGATAAAGGGACTTGTAATTCTTTATACGGTGCCATTTCTTTATATAACCATCCGGCAGGTCTTGGACTATTTCCACATCATTCCAGCCGTTTACCAGCGGAAACGCATAATATGGATACTGGCTGGGGACATTTTTAGCATAAACGACCTGAACTGGTGTGCGCTCCATCCGAGCAAGGTAGACTCTGTGCATACCGTCATTGAGTATCTTCACCACACTGCCGTCCGCTTCGCGAGAATCCTCCACAACCGGTGGCAGCACATCGATCGGGTCATCATAGTCCTTCAACCAGATTGTAACATATCCATCCAGTTTAAACAGGTCGACATCGTGCTCGCGCAGAGACCAGCGCAGATCACGCACCTTCATAATCTCACAGTTCAACACATATCTCTGAGCCGGAGCAATCTCGTTCGTGTGAAGAATCGGGGTGCTAAGTTCCGCCTGCTTATAAGGCAGGTCGTCCGGGTGCGTGAGCATGCTCACCCTGCGCATATTTGAAAGCAGTTCATCTATGCCATGACGCTCTATTTTGACTATTTCCATCTCATTCTCCTTCAGGCTAAAGGTATAATTTGTTTGATATCAGCGATATTTTGAACTGTCGCACTCGGTGCCAGGTATTTTCCGTTCAATATTTTAGTGATTGAATCCGACTCTCTATCCGGCCTGGCAAGCACCCAAACGGCCTGCATGCCGATCTCAAGCGCGGGTTGAATATCGTGAGTATATGTGTCGCCGATCATAATGCATTCAGATGGTCTAATATTAAGCTCTCTAACCATAAGCTCGAAGTTGGCTTTATCAGGTTTTCTTGAGCCCGATCTACAGCTTAGTACTATCGCGTCCGCTGCACTTACCACTTCAGGCAGAGCCTTTGTCACCGATTCGTAATACGGGTTCCAGATATCCGAAAGCAGCCCGATCTTTAATCCGGCATTTTTGAGAGCGATAACTGCATCCGACGCACCTTCCAGAGCCTGTGCGGCGTCTGCTTGAGAATCCCAGAGCCTGCATATCTCATATGTGGCATCATCACTGAGCGCGCCGAATCTGCTTGCAAGTGCTTTACAGACATGCTCAGCCGACTTCAGGTCGTTGGTCATAATAATCGAGCCGACATCAGCCGCCGGAACTCCAATAAGCTTTGCGATTACTTTATTTGGAGCCACGGGAGGCCCTGTGACGAGTGTTGCGCCGATGTCGAAAATAGCAGCCTTAACCGGCAACATCAGGCCACTCCTCGACCTTAATGCCGCTTTTTTTCAGAAGCTCGATTCCGTGTGAATTGCCTTTATGATCCCGCTTGACCACGCACCTTGCTATCCCCGAAGAGATCATCAGCTTGGCGCAGGTAATGCAGACATCGGCGTTGACATAAAGAGTAGCGCCCTCCAGCGCAAGGCCCCGCTTTGCGCACTGGCAGATAGCATTCTGCTCTGCGTGCACGCAGACCTTATACTCCTCCGTCCCGGCCTCATCTTTCAGGCATTTGCCTGAATCGCAGCAGTGTTCATGCCCGCTGGGAACGCCGTTATAGCCGTGCGAGAGTATACGATGGTCGATTGTAATCACCGCGCCGACATGTTTTCTGAGGCATGTGGACCTTCGGGCGATTGTCTCCACCACTTCCATATAAACCTGATCGAACGAGGGACGGTTTGACACTGCTTTCACTCCGGCAATATAATTGCCCCAAAACCTCGGCAATATAATGCCACTATTCTAGCAGAATGTCGGGAACAATCGCAACGATAGATGTGCCTGACTAAATAGATGATCATTCGATCTGACAAGAAATATGCGAGGACGCGGCGTCTCTTAATATGAGCATATCGCAAAGTGTCGCATTGCGTTCGAACCTTCATATTGTTCGCTGGGCGAACTGTTTATTCGGAGAAAATATGAATAGATCAGGCAAAATAGGCATCGGATGGACTATAACGCTGTCATTTTTAGCGCTGCTGATAATCGGAGCGTTGGCAATTACTCAGAGAATGGCGGATGCGGGAAAGCAGGTTCGTTCTGAGATTGCCGCAATAATAGCTCGGGGAGAGCCTATAGATGTCTCTCAGCTCGGTGGTCAGCCGGTTCCTCCTTATCAAAATGCGGCTAACGATTACGCAACGGCATTTGCCATTCTTTCCGGCCCTGGAGCCGAGGTATACAAAAAGAAATATGAAGATTTTGCAGGTTCCGGCCAAAAGCCTATCGGCGAAGATAAATGGATGGAAGCTTCAAAAGGAATCAGCCACTTTGAGTCGGTTGTGCCGATTGTTGAGAAAGCAATATCCAAGCCTGCATGCAAATTTCCCGTCAATTGGTCAGCCGGAGCAGGGGCGCTCTTTCCGCACGTTGCAAGATTGCGTGATCTTGCAAGATATTTTTCAGCTCGTGCGATAGTAGCTGCTCACGAAAACAATGTCGATACAGCTATAAAATCAATTGAATTAGGCATTGGTGTTGTGGAGGCTAATCGTAATGAGCCGACGATCATATCACTTTTGGTTCGAATCGCAATGTTAAGAGTAAATACTTACACTCTCTGTAATGTAATGAATGAAATCAATCTAAACGAAGCCCAGGCAAAATCTTTGGATAAGGCACTTTCGCAGGTAGATTTGAACGAAGGTTTGAGAAACGCTATGATAGGTGAAAGGGCGTTTGGTCTATGGTGTTTTGATGAAGTCAAAAAACATGGGTTCAGCAAATCACTGGGTAGCTACTTGTCGGGAGGCAGTGGTTTTTCAGCATCGGCAATAGGAAACGACATGCTCGCGCGGACTTTCAGCAATGCGGACATATTGTATTTCTTGAGCGTGATGAAAAATGAGATTGACAACGCGGCGCTGACAAGCAGAGAAATAAAGAAGAAAAGCAAAACAATATCGGCAAAATCGTCCCCGCCAAGATACGCTTATGTCTCGAAAATCATTGCTCCTGTTTATTCCAGAACGCGGGAGGCGCGCGATATGGCGGTGGCGGATGTTATTTGCGCACGAGTCAGCCTCGGCCTCCAGGCTTACA
>DJHI01000151.1:3430-3697 GCA_002431715.1 Armatimonadetes bacterium UBA5829 | reverse complement strand
CAAGTCCGATCACTGTATCGGCTGCGCCGTAATACATCCAGACCTCATCGCCCTTGACTAAGGCTCCGCAGGTAAACACCACATTCGGCACGAGGCCGTACTGCTCGTAATGGACCTCAGGCCCGAAGCACCAGTCGGAGGCTCTCGCAAGCACTTTCCGAGGATTTTCGAGATCGAGCAGGGCAAGCCCGAGCCTGTATACGGGATGACCCGCGGCTTCTTTTACACCGTGATAGATTAAAAGCCATCCCTTATCGGTCTTGATCG
>DJHI01000151.1:3138-3370 GCA_002431715.1 Armatimonadetes bacterium UBA5829 | reverse complement strand
ACGGGCCGCCGCGCTCAGGAATCAGTACTCCTGGCTGGCTCCAATAGACCATATCGTCCGGTGAACTTGCGTACCAAATATGTTCCTGACCGCCTGTAACAGGTCTGTGAAGCATAATCCAGTGACCATCGAACTGCTCAGGAAACAGGCATGCGTCTTTGTTGGTCGGTGGAAGCACGGTTCCTAACCGCTCGACATTGATAAAATCGTTTGTTCTCGCAAGAGCTACCGC
>DJHI01000151.1:0-3070 GCA_002431715.1 Armatimonadetes bacterium UBA5829 | reverse complement strand
AATCCACTCCCGTGGACCTACCTGAGTAACTCTGGGGTCTTCACATCCCCACTCTTCGTAAGGGAACTCTTCCAGATCCGGGTCGAGCAACGCTTTATCGTCAAATCGCCAAGAATCGACTCCATTTTTGCTTCTGGCAACCCGAATCTCGGAAATTCCACGCCTCACTTCTATTCGCAGCAGGAGCAGTGTCTCTCCATCCATCTCGACTACACCGGGATTAAACACTGAGTTTGCTTTAACAGGCACATCCATCGGCGTTATGAGAGGCTCGCTGGTTACTCTTTTGAAAGGTCCATCAGACATTTTCCTGTCACCTCCGCTATGCGTTTTTTCTAAACACAAAGCTCAACATTCTCGCCCAAGCTCTCTTAAGTCCGGGAATCATTCCAGACGGTGATAAAACCAGGATCAGCGCGAGCAATATCCCGAATATCAGGTGCTCGATTCGAGATGTATCAGCCGCGCCCGCGGCCGTGCCCGTCAGATTTATTATCTCATGCAATGCCGTAAGAATCACCCCACCCGCAACAGAGCCCCAAATGCTTCCCATTCCGCCGATTACGACCATCATAACGAGCTGCACATTCATCATCAGCCCGAACTCCTCGGGAAGCAGCATACCATCGGATTGAACGAAAGCAAAAAGCACACCCGCGACCGCTGCAAGCACGCATGAGGCAACAAATACCTTTACTTTTAGAGCAAACGTATTGATTCCAAGCGACTCCGCCGCCGATTCATCTCCCTCGATCGCGCGAAGGTTTCTGCCTTGAGGAGATTCGATCAACTGCACCGCCCACACAAGGCATGCGGTAACAATCGCCCAGATAAAATAAAATTTGCTCAAACTACTCTTAATCAGGCCGAAAAAGGTAATGGAGGGAAGGCCGAGGATTCCATCCGCGCCGCCTGTAATCGGAAACTTGGAAATCCCCTCGCCTATAATTATTCCAATCGCCAAAGTCGCCAGAGCCAGATGGTTGCCCTTGAGCCTTAGAATAGAGCCGCCGATGACAAAAGAGATCAACACGGTCCCTATAATACCTGCCGATATAGCCGTCCACAACGGCCAGTGAAGAGAATTGATCAGAACCGCCGGGATGTATGCTCCCAGAGCATAGAACCCGGCATGTCCCAGAGACACCTGGCCCGTATACCCCATCAGAAGCGTCAGTCCGCAGACAATAATCACATATATCCCGCACAACTGCGCCAGATCCAGCAGATATGAATAGTCTCCGGGGATAAGCTTGGGAAACACGATCACGGCAAGGGCCATCGCAAGAGGGCCTATATACATCTTCCAGAGAGGCTTAGGGCGCGGATATTTGCTTATCATCTCGACAAAATCCCTCTCGGCCTCAAAAGAAGCAGTATAACCACAATCGCCAGTGCAAGTATATCTTTATAACCCGAGCTAAAGAAGCATATGACNNCTCCAGCACGCCTATAATGACTCCGCCCAAAACGCATCCAATCGGATTTCCCAGGCCTCCTAAAATCGCAGCGGAGAAGCCTTTGATCCCCAGCATCATGCCGCTGTCGAACTGCATGCTCAAAATCGGAGTGATCATCACTCCGCCGATCCCTGCAAGAGCGGCGCTCAATGCAAAGGACATGGCGGAGGCCGTATCGACACTTATTCCGCAGAGCCTTGCGGCCTCCTTGTTTTCGGCGCAGGCTCGCATATTCATGCCTATACGAGTGAACTTGAAAAACAAAACAAGCAGGAGCATGCTGACCGCGGCAACGGGAATTACCAGTAGTGAATGATTATCGACCTGCCCGGCGCCCATTCTTACTCCGCCGTCCACAAGTTTAGGCAGCGTGTAGGCATCCGTCCCCCAAATAAAGGAAGCCGCCGACTTAAGAACGATGGAGATTGCTATGGTAAGAATAATGAAGGTGACCGGAGAGGCTCCCCTAGCGGGGCGCAGACCGACTAGATATGATATCAACCCGGCAAGCGCTGTAACCACGATTCCCAACAAGATCGCCAGTGGCATAGGAAGATGCCAGGCGACGTGACTCCAGGCAGTGGTGAGAGCGCCGATCATAACAAACTCGCCCTGGGCCATGTTGATAATGCCTGTGGTGGAATAGATGACATTGAATCCGAGCGCAATCAGCGCGTAGATACTCCCTATGACCACCCCGTTGGTAAAAAATAAGCCTATGTAATGTCCCATGTGTTAACTGATTCTTAAGCTCTTCTGTATTATGATAGGATACTGCAATAAGAGGCTAAGCGCAACCATGGGCCTGTTATTTGCCTAAAAAAGACCGGACATTCGCCCGGTCTTTAGGATTCAATAAAAAGAAGAAAATTACTTGTCGCGGCAGTCCATATTGAGTTGATAATAATGTTTTCCGGACTTATACCAGTTCGAATCATAGGCATGCTGCCCGGACTCATACGGCACATTGTAGCTGCCTACATGCCCATCGAAGAATACACAGCCGATGCGAACGGAGCCTTTGGCTGTAACACTGNNATGGCCATACACCCTCAGTATTGTGCCATGCTCCTTCTTGCAGGTAAGCGGCCCTTGAAGGATATCGCACGTCTGAGAGGCTCACCGGCCCGCCTTTTGCATGGGCATACCACAGAGAGGCAAATTTCACCATGTAAGATGGAAATTCCTTGGGATTTTTACTGACTCCGGCGGTCCAGACAGCGCTGGGTATTGTTTTAGGCTCACTGGGACAAATCCAGACATTCATATTTTTTAAGTATTTCGAGTACGATTTACCTATGCCCGCAGGTTGACCACCACTCAAGTAACGCCAGCCAAATTCATAACACATAGCATTATCATTAGCGCTTTTATAAGCTTCGGCAAATTTGCCGGTGGATACATGATCCGGGAAACAATTATTCCAGTCATTCAAATAGAGCATTGCAGCATTACTGAGCTGCTTCATATTAGACTTGCAAGATGTCATCTTTGCCTGTTCTTTAGCGCGAGTAAACACTGGGAACATTATGGCAGCGAGAATCGCAATAATTGCAATCACAACTAAGAGTTCAATAAGGGTAAAGCCTTCCCGTCTATTCATTAGTCTC
>DJHI01000026.1:15547-20979 GCA_002431715.1 Armatimonadetes bacterium UBA5829 | reverse complement strand
GCGACGGCAACAATGTCGCCCACTCACTGATGCTCCTTGCCGCTAAAGTCGGTATGAACTTCGCTATCGGCTGCCCGAAGGGCTATGAACCCGATACCAAGGTGACAGCCCAGGCCAAAGAATTCGCAAAAGAGACTGGCGCGAAAATCGAGGTCACCAATGATGCCGTCAAAGCGGTCTCGGAAGCTGATATAGTTTATACTGACGTATGGGCAAGCATGGGCCAGGAGGCCGAGGCCGCTGAAAGAGCGAAAATATTCGCTCCGTTCCAGGTGAATGCTGATCTAATGAAGCATGCCAAACCCGACGCCATATTCGAGCACTGTCTGCCCGCTCACAGAAACTCTGAAGTAACCGATGAGGTCATCGACAGCCCGCAGTCCGTGGTCTTCGATGAAGCCGAAAACAGGCTGCATGCGCAAAAGGCCGTGATGGTGCTCCTAGCAGGATAGCAACAGGTGGAAAGCCGAGAGTAGAAAGTGGAAAGTCCAGAAAGGCAGCATGTATATAGGTTCGAGCGTTTAGAAATATGGCAGCGTTCAGTTCGCTTCGCTAACTCGATTTATGAAGTGACTGAATCTTTTCCAGCTAAAGAACGCTTTGGTTTAATATCTCAGATTCGTAGATCGGCGATATCTATTAGCGCGAACATTGCCGAAGGGAGTTCACGGGTCTCTAATAGAGACTTTTCAAGGTTTGTGGAAATAGCTTTCGGATCACTATGTGAGACAATATCACATCTTTATATTTGCAAATCACAGAATATGTTGTCTATAGAACAATTTGAAAAACTATATTCGGAGTCAAAAGAACTGAGTAAAATGCTCAGTTCTTTCAGGAACAGTCTCGGAAATTGGTTGCCTGAACAGAAAGCCAACCTGTAGCTTTCCACTTTCAGCTTTCCACTTTCCACTAAAAATGGAGGAAAATAATGCCAAAAACAGTCGTCCTAGTCTACTCAGGTGGGCTGGATACATCGGTGTGCATCCCAATGATGCGCGAGGATTACGGGTTTGATCATATCGTCACGGTAACGGTCGATGTAGGCCTTCCCGCAGCGGAGATCAAGCAGGCCGAGGAGAAGGCAAAGATGCTCAAGACCGAGCATTACACAATCGATGCAAGGCAGGAGTTCGTTGACGAGTACATCTTTCCTGCCATCAAAGCCAACGGCGATTATCAGGGTTATCCGATCAGCACATCCATTGCAAGGCCGCTTATCGGCCTCAAGGCGGTGGAGATTGCCCAGAAAGTCAATGGCGATGCATTCTGCCACGGCTGCACAGGCAAGGGCAATGATCAGTTCAGAATCGAGTTCGTAATGCGCGCTCTGATGCCTGATATGCCGATCATCGCTCCTATGCGCGAGCACACCATGACCCGAACCTGGGAGATCGAATATGCAGAGAAGAAGGGCATCCCGATCGGCCAGAGTAAAGATAAGATTTGGTCCATAGATGAGAACCTCTGGGGCCGCTCGATAGAGGGTGGTCACCTGGAAGAGCCTGATTATGCTCCGCCGGAAGAGATTTTCCATTGGACGAAGAACCCTGTCGATGCGCCCAACACACCGACTGAGATCACACTGACGTTCGAAAACGGCGTCCCGGTGGCCCTGAACGGCCAGAAGATGAACTCACTTGACCTGGTCTTGAAGGTTCATGAGATCGCCGGAGCCAACGGTGTCGGTCGAGTCGACATCATGGAGGATCGAATTATAGGCCTCAAGGTTCGCGAGAACTACGAGTGCCCGGCTGCAAAGGTCATTATTCCTGCGCATAAGGCGCTTGAGGATCTGGTCTGCACGGCCGAAGAGCGCGCATTTAAGACACTGGTCGACCAGCAGTGGGGCAAGCTCGCATACGAGGGTCTGTGGTATGATCCGTTCAAGGATGATCTGGAAGCGTTTATCAATCAGATTCAGCCCAGAGTCACAGGAGATGTTATTCTAAGGCTCTTTAAAGGAAGCTGCACGGTCATCGGTCGCAGGAGCAAATATGCGCTCTATAATGAAGACCTGGCGTCATTCGACTCCAAGACCTTCGACCAGAGCGAGGCCGTCGGAATTGTAAAGACTCACGGCATGCAGGCAAGAATGTACCGAACTGTAAAGGACAGTTAATCGACTTGATTGCGAGAGCGAAGCGCTCGGTGGGCCTTCGCTCTCCAACCCGGCTAGTAAATCGGAGGTTAGGATGACCAGCGACCTTACAAACAAGCAGTTATGGGATAATCGATGGGACACCGCCGGGCTGCCCAGCCCTCGATTACTGAGCACGCGAGAGACGGACAGGTATATTCGAAAATTACTTGCGTCCGTTCCTGAAAACGGCAAATTGCTTGAGCTTGGTGGAGCGCCTGGCCGCATAGCACAGAGGCATTATCTCTGCAGACCCGATATTTACATCGACTGCATCGATTTTAGTCCGGTTNNGTTGGGATCAAAAAAACGCGTGATTTATATGATAGGCTCGGAATAAAGGGCGAAGTTATAGAGGCCGATATCAGAGACTGTCCTGATCATTATGGTAAATATGACCTTGTTTGTTCTTATGGGCTTATCGAGCATTTTGAAGATATTAAAGATGTGGTAGCTTCACATTTCAGGTTTGCTAAGAAAGGTGGAGCCATTGGTGTATCCGTGCCCAATTATGCCGTGTTTCCTGTAAAATCTTTGCTTAATCGGTTTTCCACCGAAACCATCCGCACTCACAATTTAGGATGCATGGATTTGAATGTTTTAAAAGACTGCGTCATTGATGCTGGTGGAATAGATGTCGAGATCGGTGTAATAAGGGGAGCGGTGCTTCCGCACTCTGCCATCAATTGTAATTTTGGCGGCAAATTATATAGAAGATTCGCGCAGGGTTGGAATGCTATTAACTCGATTATCGGGTTGGCAACAAAAGACAAATTGTTTGTAAGGCTGTGGGATCACGGGCTTTATGTAATAGCAAAGAAGAGTTAGCACCTGAGCAATCCGTCGGAATCATAAAGACTCACGGCATGCAGGCGAGAATGTATCGCACGGTGAAGGATAGCTAAGAGTTGAGAGTGGAGAGCACGTAAGCGCTCCATTCTCCATAGATAGTATATTGCGGCATATGATACCCTGAAGGCAAATTGTATGGTTGAAGTAGGTGGGAGGTAATTGATCGGGTAAATTGTTCCCGGTCGGAAAGTTGGAGTAGAAATGTCAGTAGAAGAACCTTATCCGGCTCTGGAAGAGCTAATGAACCTCATAGGCGAGGCGGGACGCCATTTGGCGGACATTCAGGCAAGCGAAGGCGCTGCGGGGAATATATCTGTTTATGCAGGCTGGGAGATCGATCCCGGCAAGTTTTTCACCAAAGTGCAGGACTATGAACTGCCTGAGACCATGCCGGAACTGGCCGGAGGCTCATTGCTCGCTACAGGTTCGGGCCGCAGGCTGCGTGAAGTAGCCGACGACCCTACGGCAAACCTTGGGCTGGTTAAGGTGGCAAAGGACGGCAAGAGCGCAAAGCTCTATACATCCACCGAGTGTCTATTTGCTCGCCTTACAAGTGAGTTTAATTCGCATCTGGCTGTTCATAAGGATCAGATCAGTATTAATAAGACCAACTTCCATGCGCTGATACATGCTCAGCCATTGCATCTGACTTATTTGAGCCATATTTCGCGCTATCAGGATGAAAAGTATCTCAATCGCCATATACTGCGCTGGCAGCCGGAGGGCATAGTGCAGCTTCACGATGGAGTAGGCTATATTCCATTTAAAGTACCAGGCTCAAATGATCTGATGAAGGCGAACGTGGAGATGCTTCGCACGCATCGGATCGTGCTGTGGGCAAAGCATGGAGTCATGTCCAGGTCTGAGACCTCTGTAAAGCGCGCATGCGACTTGGTCGAATATGCCGAAACTGGGGCGCATTACGAATATATGAACCTGACAAACCATGGCCTTGCAGACGGCCTCTCCGACGAGGAGATAATCAGCGTATGCAAGTCTTTGGACATCGAGCAGAAGGTGTTCTGAGTTGATAATATGCTGGTGGCGGCTGCAAAATCACCACCAGTATCCTAATATTTCGCGTTTTGCTCTTTCGCGATTCAAACGAGGTAGACCCTTGTCAAAAAAACTCTGGGGTGGAAGATTTTCAAAATCTACGGATAAGGCTGTTGAGGCATTCACTGAGTCGATAAGTTACGACTCACGGCTGATTGCGCACGACATCCGCGGCAGTATTGCGCACGCCAAAATGCTCGGCAAGTGTGGAATTATACCCGAGGATGACGCCAAAAAGATCGTCAGTGGTCTGCAGTCTATTTTCGACGACACCATCTCAGGGCGGGTTGAGTTCGACCCGAGTGCGGAAGACGTGCATATGAATGTCGAAAAGCTCCTCTTTGAAAAGATCGGGGAGAGCGCAGGCAAGCTTCATACTGCTCGAAGCCGGAACGACCAGGTCTGCACCGATATTCGGCTCTTTTTGAAGGATGAGCTCAAACAAATAGTCGATCTGATTGTCGATCTTCAAAAGGTCATTCTCGATCAGGCGGAAAAGAATGCCGAGGCCATTCTGCCGGGTTATACGCACCTGCAGCATGCGCAGCCGGTTCTACTCGGCCACCACCTCATGGCCTGGTTCTGGATGATCGAGAGGGACAAAGGCCGGATGCTCGATTGCCTCAAGCGGGTCGATGTTCTTCCTCTTGGCTCGGGCGCTCTTGCAGGGACCACTTTCCCCATAGACAGACAGATGGTCGCTGACTTGCTGGGGTTTTCGGCTGTTTCGGATAACAGCATGGACTCTGTTGCAGATCGGGACTTCATATCAGAGTTTCTCGCCGATGCGTCTATCTTGATGACCCATCTCTCACGATTCTCCGAGGAGATAATAATCTGGAATACATCGGAGTTCAAATTCATCGAGCTGGACGACTCCGTGACGACTGGCTCGTCGATTATGCCTCAAAAGAAGAACCCCGATGTAGCCGAACTGGTTCGAGGAAAGAGCGCGCGGGTCATTGGCGATCTTATGAGTCTGTTGACTCTTCAAAAAGGCCTTCCGCTTACTTACAACCGGGATCTCCAGGAAGACAAGGAGCCTATCTTTGATGCGGCCGACACCGTGCAGGGGGCGCTCGTTTGTTTTGCTCTTATGGTCAAGACCGCAAAGTTCAATATCGAGCGGATGCATAAGGCCGCAGGCGAGGCGTATTCTACCGCAACCGATCTCGCGGATCATCTCGTCCGACAGGGAGTGCCTTTCAGGACTGCGCACGAGCAGGTCGGTTCGCTGGTCGCCTATTGTGTTGAAAACAATAAAGAGCTGTTTGATCTCACTATCGAAGAGGTCAAAAAGTTCGCTCCCGACGCTTCAGATGATGTTGCCTCCGCCTTAACAGTCGAATCCAGCGTTTCAGCGAGGAGTGCGACCGGCGGCACC
>DJHI01000026.1:0-15536 GCA_002431715.1 Armatimonadetes bacterium UBA5829 | reverse complement strand
ACTGCTCTTTCAGAGGTAAATAGTCAGATAGCGAAAGCTCGTTCCATCATATATTAGCCATTTCTCGATGCAAGGGTTTGTGTTAAGGGCGCCGATAGGTATTATTCCATTGGCGCCGTTTTTATTTTGTCGGCCTCATAACACGATATTCATCATTTGTGTATCCGTACAAATGCTTGTTTTTGGGGTAAAACAAAAATAATTTGCGCCAAGTAGTTGACAAGCCCGGGTATAAGCTAGTATATATTGATAGGGTGTCTTATGCTGGCAGGCCTCTAGAGATACCCGGCCCTCGATATGGAGATCTCGCGTTATAACTCAAGACGGACCATTTCTTCTTGAACCGCAGAGAGTATGCGTGGAGAGCAGCCTCTGCGGAGGGAGTAGGATTTGATTCGACGTTCTGGCATATATTTTTTATTATGGTTGTGCTTGTTGCTGGTTATCGCGGGCGGTGCGATTGCCGGCGGGGGACCGAGAAACGTTCTGGTTGTGCAAAACAGGCGCAGTTCTTTATCCCAGCGTATAGCTCATTATTATATGCAAGCGCGTAATATCCCGTCTGAAAACCTGTGTACAGTAGATTGCTCGACAAATGAGCTCGTCGACTATACTGAATGTGAAGCAAACATAAAAAGCCCTATCAGAGCCGCTCTTCAAAATACACTTATCAAAGACCACATCGACTATATTGTTCTTACCAAAGGTATACCTCTTGCCGCAACATACACCGATCCGGTTTATGGCACAGCATCTTACTCCATAACCAGTATACTTACCTGTATAGACGAGTCTACTATAACAGGAATTACCATTAATCCCTATGGCCCGGACGTATATCCACAGGTCAACGAGGCATTCTCTCATGAAACGGCCTACAGCGGCAAATATCTCTATTTGGTCACAAGGCTCGATGGTTATACGGAAGATGAAATATGCCGAATGATCGACGACAGTGTAAATCCATGTAGAGACGGATATTTTGCACTCGATAAAGCAGTGCCGACTTCAAACACGACCTGGAACAATCGGCTGACCAGCGCAAATTACCTGCTTACTGCCAAGGGCGTGCCGGTAATCTATGACAATACTTCAACATTTCTCGGTGGCTTGACCGATCTTATGGGCTACTTTAGCTGGGGTAGCAATGACAGCAATTATGTTGCCGCAAATTATAACTCCAACGTTTTCCTTCCTGGCTCCATAGCCGACACTTACGTATCGACTAGTGCACGGACATTCAATCCAACTAGTGGTGGCCAGTCACTCGTAGCCGATNNAGCATCGGGAGTCGGAGGATTCGTCTCAGAACCATATTCTCAGAGCACACGGCCTGAAATCCTGTTTGATAAATACACTTCCGGTTTCAATTTGGCCGAAAGCTTTTATGCTGCCACTCCCAGGCTTTTTTGGAAGCATACGGTCGTGGGTGATCCGTTGACAGCTCCTTTTGCCGAGAAGCCGTATGTAGCCATCAATTCGCCCGAAGCGCCAATCACAGGGACTGCAACAATAAGCGCAACCGCAGAATCAGTAAGTGGAATAGCCCAGGTAGATTTTTATTTTGATGATGTTTATATCGGATCGGCCAAAGCATCTCCTTGGGAGGTCAATGTCGACACAACTCAGTATGTGGTAGGGGAGCACAATGTTGAGGCCGTAGCTATTGATGCCAGCCCGGTTGCGGCGCAGTCCTCGGCCCCGGCGGTTTTGACTGTTCAAAATGCCATTTCGAACTTGTCTGTCGTAGGCGATGCATTTGCGAGTCCGGACGGACAGGGAGTTCGTGCTACGGCGAAAGTCGTTACCGCTGTTTTTTCTGATTCAGATGGCAATCAGGAAGAGTTCTATATACAGGACGAGCATGGCNNAAAAGTGATCAGTTCTACCGGGGTGAATGAGGGTGATTTAGTGACGGTTGTCGGAGAATTGGAAGAAGACTCAGGTGAGAGAGCTATTATAGCAAGCGATGTTCAGTATATGGACTGCCTTATGACCATGCTCCGGCCAATCTTCATGTCGAACCGATCTATTGGCGGTGGCGATTTTTCAAGTTCGACCAAAGGCGTGACCAATGGCGTTGGGCTTCGAAACATCGGACTTTTGATAAAAACCTATGGGAAGGTTACATATGTTGGGGATGAGTCAGAGGACTTTTTCTATATTAATGACGGCAGTATGCTTGCCGATGGATCGGGTCATATTGGAATCAGAGTTGAATGCCATGGCTTTTGCAAGCCGCCGCTTGGCATGAATATATTGGTGACAGGTATCAGCATCTGCGATATTCTTGACGATATAGTGATACCGGTTGTTCGGGTAAGGTACCAATCAGATATGCAAGAGCTCACTTGATAAATCATAGTCCAGCAATATTACCAGTATTTCAGAATATTTTTAACATAGGGCTTGACGCGTTATATTATTTGGGATAAAATACGACCACTAGCTTCAAAAAACAGACCGTGCTATAGCACGGCAGCCACACACACGAGAAGGAGAAAGATTATGGTTAAGTTTTCCGCAGTGTTTTTGGCAGTTGTTTTCTTAGCTGCCGTTGGAATGTCGGCTTGCGCTGATGAAGTCGAACCACATTACATCACCGGTCAGTGGATACTTGATGTCTGCCCTTGCACCTATGATCTCGGAGAGATTACATGGTCCTGGAGTGCTGGCGGGATAGATGTTGCTGTTGTAAGTGATGCCAATCCGCCTGAGGGCAGTGACCCCAAAATTACGCAGACAGTGCGTAATCAGACCACTGATGTATGGACTGATTGGCATGTAAAGGTAGTTAACGGCACCAATTTACAGAGCATAACCGTCAAAAAAACGTATGACTATGCAACAAACTCTGTTGTAGATCTTGCTTGGACTATTGATCCTATAATCCAGTATACCGATGGCGTCGGCTTCTTTGCGCACCTTACAACCACAGGTGATCCTAATAATCCTCAAGCTATCAGACAGTATGACAAGCTGTATGTTACGTTTACATATGATATAGTTGAAGGTCAAACCGCTTCTATAATCCAGTATCCAACCACTAATTATGCTATACCTGAGCCCTCTTCAATATTGGCTCTGTTCGCCGGTATTGGTGGTTTGATTGGATTTGCACGGAAAAGAAAATAAACTCCTCTTTTGGAGAATCTTGAGAGCCGTCATGGGCGGGTTGCCGGCTTCTGCTGGAGGTTCATAGGATATGAAACCAATGAGTCGATATGCAGTACTAATATTAATGCTGTTGCTTGGTTTATCAACAGCATCGCTGGCCGCTGTTCAGGTTTCGTGGATAGATGCGGTAGGCAGCCATGTAGTAGATCTTGCACTGCAGAGCAACCCGGAATACACATCTGATCCTTGGACACTTGAAAAGCTGCTGAGTTGGCAAGCCGATATCTATGTCGTAATGACAGATGATTTTCCTGTAATCGACTTTACAATCAGCGGGAATTTCTTTGGTGGCGGACCTTACAATCTAGACATTTGGGACCAGGTAAGGCTCAATCAGCATGTGCTTAATAGCACTTCTTACGCTTGGAAAGAGTTTATTATAGAATGTGCTGACCTTACACCCGACCCAAATCCGGCATTGTTTAGCTACGCAACTTTCTATAATCAGAATTATTGGTCTCCTTCAGATTGGTGGGTCGATCAGGAAGAGCAGCTAACAAGATATTATCGTGCGGAAGATGGTTCGCCTTATGTAACGGTTGGCAGTGAATTTATTGATGTTTGCAAGCTTTATGCCGATGTAAACGATGATGGTGATGGCGGAGCAATCTTAACCAAATATGCGGTTCCCGTTCCTGAACCGGGTTCACTTGTTGCTCTAGCGATGGGCATAACCGGTTTAATGGTTCTCAAAAAGAGACATTAGTTTAAAGAGAGGAAAGAGGGAGATAGAAGGGGGCCGGAGGCGATTTGCCTTCGGCTCCTTGATTGTACGGCAGTCCACTCGGGTATTATATGCTATAACAATAGCAATAAGAGGCTAAGCAATTTACGCTAAGCAAGAGTCACACTTCCTGTGGAAATCTGACGTAGTAAATTGTACGATTGTTTGTGGTTTTACTGGTATGAAAAACTATAGTCGTATGCAAGCGACCAACCGTGGAACACTTAGTGGATGAGTTACAGAATAGTTGTTGATAGAAATAAATGTCAGGGCATAGGCGCATGTTTAGGGACTGCCCCGGACGTCTTTGAGCTCGATAGTGAAGGCAAAGCAGTCATCATCAATCCTGATGGTTCCGATGATGATACCATCCTCGCTGCTGCCGAGGCTTGTCCCTTAGAGGCTATTACTATTTATGATGAGCAGGGCGAACGGATATTTCCCTAGAGACTATGGCCTTCGATAGTGCACGTGGGTAATTCGTCAACTCCACCAATCGTATAGGTTCCGCCCGCCGGACAGGCTGGCTTCTCCTTGATAAGACTAGGCACCAGGTCATTCCAGGTTATAGTGCCGCTGTCACCAAGTTTCTTTTCTGCTATCAATTGCTCTTTTGCATGGGAAATTTGGTAGAGGTTAGAAAGACAGGTTTTGGTTTGTGCGCTATGCCTTGACTTTAGGAAGTTTGGAATTGCTATAGCCAGAAGTATGCTTATAATAAGCACGGTTATCATAACTTCAAGGAGTGTAAATCCTCGCGTTTTTGCCTTTCTAAANNTTGGTTTTATCATCATGTACACACCTGTTATTCCATCTAATACTTATATTGGCAATAATTTAATTTGTCTATAACAATCAGCACTCTTACAAGTCTTCAGCTCATGATGATGGCAAAAATATTACGTCCATCACTCAACAATAAATTTCCACTAGATGACTTTGTTTTGTCTCTATATTACTGTATGTTCTGTGTAATTGTCCCGCTATACCCATTTAACACAGCAATAATTGTGGCTGAGGTGCGACATGTTTGAAGCAATCAGGCATAGGGTAATAACCGGCCAAGCGGGCCCGTCACGTATGCTCGGGCTTGCAGCTACCGGGAGGGATAGAACAAATGAAGCGGTTTACCTTTTGCATAGCGTCAGCGCTTGCCTTGCTGATTTGCTCACAACTTGCCTTTGCACAGCTTTCTACAGCGAGTTGGCCTAAGTTTCGTGGCAACTATGCCGCCACAGGCCAAGGCCTTTTCGGAGGCACTGGTTCCGAACTCAGCTGGACATATAACGCAGCGGCCTCAATTCGATCTTCGCCTGTGGTTGGCTCTGGAGGAGTTGTTTATTTTACAACCACCACCGGATGGATATACGCTATAAATGGCGGCGGTGATCTTGTCTGGTCGGTAAATCATAACTGCGTTGGAACCTCATCCCCTGCTGTAGCTCTTGACGGCACGATATATTTCGGCTCGACCGACAATTTTGCCTATGCGCTCAATCCCGATGGCTCAATAAAATGGAAAAAAGTGCTGACTTCCCGGGTAAACACATCCATATCCATAGGGTACGACGGTACAATCTACTTCGGCTGCCTGAACGGCACACTAATTGCGCTCTGGCCGAATGGTTCTCAGCGCTGGTCATATACGGCGGGCGCGGAGATCAGCTCATCGCCGGCAATCGCCTCTGACGGCACAATCTATTTTGGCTGTAATGACGGCAAACTCTATTCGCTTAATTATACAGGCACGCTGAGGTGGACATTCACCGCCACAGGCGCCGGCACATTTGCCGCATCTCCCGCAGTTGGATCGGACGGCACGGTTTATATAGGCACGACCGGCGGCTACTTCTACGCAGTCTACTCTAGCGGCACCCAAAAATGGCGCACATTTGCCGGTGGGGACGTGCGGTCATCGGCGGCGATATCATCGGCAGGGAATATTTACTATGGCTGCCGAGATGGAAAACTTCATGCTCTGTCCAGCTTGGGTATTTCGNNTTCGCTGTGGACATTTTCCACCGGCCAGTACATCGACTCATCTCCGGCTATCGGTACAGACGGCGGCATATATTTTGCATCGGTCAATGGCAGGCTCTATTGCGTAAACTCAGATGGCACGGAACGCTGGCACTCCGATTTAGGCGGTGCTTGCTATTCCTCTCCTGCAATCGGCCCTGCCGGTGCTCTTTTTATCGGCGCGGATGATGGACTGCTCTACTGCTTTGCGGCAGACGACACTCCGCCTGGAGAACCCACAGTCACAGATGATGGAGAATATACGGGCTACCTGGATCGCTTACACGGCTCATGGAGCGCAACCGACCCTGAGTCGGGTGTCTCCTCATATGAATACTGCATCGGGACGGCTCCAGACGCATGCGATATAGCGGCATGGGCGAGTGCCGGAAGCTCGACCAGCGCAACTCGAACAGGCCTTTCACTGGTCGATAAAAGCATATACTACATAACAGTCCGCGCCATCAACGGCGCGGGTATCACCGGCCCCGAGGCCAGTTCCGACGGCATTATAGTCGACGCCACTGCGCCCACTCAGCCGAGCGTCACCGATGACGGAGTATTTACATCAGATAACACCCGGATAAGGGCCTCATGGTCCTCCTCTGATCCCGAGTCCGGCATAGCGAAATATGAATACTCCATAGGAACCACTGCGGGCGGAGTCGATACTCTTGCCTGGACCGATGTCGGTCTTGCGACTTCAGTCGATAAAACCGGCCTGTCGCTCGTAGACGGCAAGACCTACTATGTCAATGTCCGCTGCTACAATACTGTCGATTTGGTAAGCTCAATCGGCTCATCAGATGGAATCACGGTAGACAGCGTTGCTCCACCCGCGCCTGTGGTTACCGATGATGGTCAATACACATCATCCACCGCCAGCCTCCATGCCGCCTGGACGGCGGTATCATCAATTTCCGGCGTCTCGGCCTATGAATATTCCATCGGCACAAGCTTAGGCTCTACCAATGTCAGAGTCTGGACAAATGTCGGGTTGGCGACCAGTGTAACCGCTTCGGAGTTGAGCCTGACAAATGGCAGCAAGTATTATATCAATGTCCGCGCTCTCAACTCGGTAGGCCGTGCGGGCTCGGTCGGCTCATCAGACGGCATTACTGTGGATACAACTCCGCCTTCAACGCCGAGTGTCACTGACGAGGGAGCCTGGACATCTTCAGCGAACATTCTGAATGCAAGCTGGTCCAGTTCGGATTCCGAATCGGGAATTGCGGAGTATTTCTATGCAGTCGGCACATCCGCCGGAGGCACCCAGATTCGCAGTTGGACCTCCGCCGGCACCCAAACTTCATTGACTATAATCGGACTCGGCCTTTCAGATGGCGGCCAATATTACGTAAGCATCAAAGCCAGAAATGGCGCTGGAACAGAGAGCGATGCAGGGTCATCGGACGGAATAACAGTCGATCTTACTCAGCCTACTACTCCGGTTGTAACCGATGACGGCAACTATACAATCGACGACTCCAAACTCCATGCAACCTGGAGCGCATCCGACCCACAGTCCGGCATAGTTAAATATGAATACTCTATAGGCGCCTCGGCGGGAGGGTCCGATATCGTTGCTTGGACATCTGCGGGGACCTCCACGGAACGCACAATCACAGGTCTCAGCCTGGAGTCAGGGGTCAAATACTATGTGAACATACGCGCGACCAACGCAGCCGGTGGAGTGAGCGCAGTCGGCAGTTCCGATGGCATATATGTCGAATCGACCCCACCGACAACACCCATAGTGACCGATGACGGCACCTACACAACCAGCACCACGACCATTCATGCAAACTGGAGTTCAGAAGACCCGGAGACCGGGGTTGCCAGTTATCAATATTCCATCGGCACAAGTCCCGAATCAGCCGATTTGGTTTCATGGACAAATACAGGCCTTTCGACCAGCATAAATCGCACGGATCTTACACTTTCGCAGGGCCAAACATACTATGTAAATATCAAGGCTACGAACGGAATAGGCCTTGTCAGCGCTGTCGGTTCGTCCGATGGCATCACTGTCGATACCACCGCGCCCGATATCGTAACGGTTATGGATTACGGCGAATATACATCCGACAACACTCAGCTTGTAGTAACTCTTGCAAGTGCGGATGCCGAATCAGGCATCGTTTCCTACGAGTGCGCAGCCGGCACAACGCCTGAGGCCGCAGACATCCTCTCATGGCAAAGTGTGGGAGCAGGTCCCGAGGTGACCATTACCGATCTGGCAATGGAAGACGGCATAGTATACTACGTCTCCGCGCGAGCCACTAACGGCGCAGGACTCGTTGGCCCGGTAGGCTGTTCAGACGGTATCAAGGTAGATGCAAGCGGGCCCGCTGAGCTGACGGTTTGGGACGACGGTGCATATACAGGCAGTGCAACCTCTCTGCATGGGAAATGGTCGGCCCTCGATCCTGAATCCGGCATAGTGAGCTACAAGTATTGCATCGGCACTACAGCAGGCGCGAGCGATATAGCGGACTGGCTGGATGTCGGCAGTGCGACTGAAGACACACGATCCGGGCTGTCTCTGATATCAGGGACCACATATTACATGACAGTAATAGCCACTAATGGCGCGGGAGGCGAGAGCGCTCCGGCAAGCTCCGATGGAATAATCTATGACAGCACACCTCCAACCACGCCGGTTGTTACCGACAACGGCCAATATTGGGGGTTCAAAGCTAGTATCTATGCAAGCTGGACTTCATCAGATGCGGAATCAGGGGTGGTCGAATATCGGATGTCGGTAGGCACCACTCCCGGCGGTGATGATATAGCGCCTTGGGAGAGTGTCGGCAATGTAACATCATATACCCGCACTGGGCTTCATCTCGAAGACGGGGTCACATATTACGTCAATATAATGGCAAAGAACGGAGCCGGGGTATGGAGCGAAACCGGGAATTCCGATGGAATCCTTATCGACTCTACGCCTCCGACTACGCCGGTAGTCATCGATGACGGCGACAGCACATTGCTGCTCGACAGGCTTCATGCCACATGGCACTCCGAAGACCCCGAATCGGGCATCGCAGAGTATATGTTTTGCGTAGGAACTAGCCCGGGAGCGACTGATATAGCCGCCTGGAGATCCGCCGGACTCGATGAAGATATAACCGTCACGGATATCACTCTGGAACCTCTGCTTACATATTACTTCTCGGTTAAGGCGCGAAGCAATTCGGGCGCGTGGAGCGCAGTTAGTGCTAGCGACGGCATCGGGTATGCCACAGGCGCGGCCATATGGAACAAGTTCCGCAATGGCAGCGACAATATCGGCCGCAGTGTCTTCGAGGGCACGGGAGTGGCCGATCTGGTCTGGTCGGTTCCGACAGAGGGCTATGTTGAATCCTCAGCCGCCATCGCAGCCGATGGAACGGCATATATAGGCTCCGGGGACGGAAAGCTCTACGCAATTACTCAAAACGGCACCATTCGCTGGGCTTGCCAGCTTGCTTCATCAGTAGACAGCTCGCCTGCAGTCACATCCGATGGACGAATAGTAGTCGGCTGCAACGACGGCTCTCTGTATTGCATCAATGCGGCAGGAGAGATCGTGTGGCAGTATAGTACGGGCGGCGCGGTTCGGTCATCGCCTCTCATTAACGGCAGCGTCGCGTATGTCGGCAGCAATGACGGCTCCGTCCATGCTGTCGATATAGATACCGGCTTTGCCGATTGGACAAAAGCCACAGGCGGTCCGGTATGGTCTTCACCCGCGATGGATTCCGACGGTGTTATATATGTCGCAAGCGGCGACACATATGTATACGCAATCAATCTCGATGGAACTCAAAAATGGCGATTCAGAACGGGTTCATCCGCTGATGCCTCTCCGGCAGTCGGCCCGGATGGGACAGTCTATGTCGGCAGCGGTGACGGCTACTTCTATGCCATCAATCCCGATGGGACTCAGAAATGGCGATTCTATGGCTACCATGTAGTCGATTCCTCTGCGGCAATTGCACCAGATGGAGCGACAATATACGTCGGCAGCGGATATGACAGTGGAGACGGCTGCCTGTATGCCATTAGATCAGATGGCACAAANNTATTCTTCACCTGCAGTGGATGCGTCGGGAAAGATATATGTCGGATCGTCAAACGGCAATATCTACTGCATCAACCCCGACGGGACGCAGCAGTGGCAGTTTACAACTCTCTCGTCCGTGGCAGGCAGTCCTGCTATAGGCGCAGACAGCAGCGTTGTGTTCGGCTCATATGACGGAAGTGTCTACTGCCTGCGAGATGTTCAGTCCAGAGACCTTACTCCGCCGACCACGCCCATTGTAAACGTCACAGAGACGCTTCTACCCTTGGATGAGCCGATAGAAGCTTCCTGGAGCGCATCCGACCCCGACACAATGGTAGCCGAGTATATGTATGCTGTCGGCACGGCTCCCGAGGAGACGGACGTATTGTGGTGGACAAGCGCAGGGATCGAGACATCAGCAGTCATCGATGATCTGAACCTCGTTTCGGGGCAGACATATTATGTCTTAGTCAAGGCCAGGAACCCATCACGCAGATGGAGCGAGATAGGCGTAAGTGAGCCTATATTAATTTCCAGCGCCGCATCCAGCAATCTGATCGGCGATATCAAGGGACTGGCTGATAATGAAGAAGTGACTCTTGAAAGCAAAGTAGTTACAGCCGTATTCTCCGATTGCTTCTTCATTGAAGAAACGAATAGGGCTTCGGGAATACGCTGTGTCGAGGCCGATTCCGGTCTTGCGGCCGGAGATATAGTTGATATCAATGGCATTTTAAATACCGTCAATGGAGAAAAAGTGATTAGCGGTGCGAGTCATACTTACATGGGCCATACGGATGTGCCTTCGGTCCTCGGACTCTGCGGGAACGCCGCATTCTCTAACTCATTTTGCCCGCTTGGCCTGCTTGTGAAGGTGTGGGGAAAGGTTATCACACCTGGTGCGACTTGCTGCACCATCAATACCGGTGCGGGAGGTATCAGACCAGCCGGTGAGGCGGTCGGAATAGAGGTTTGGGCCGATGTAGCCGATGCCGGTGAGAATGCAACAATCGCGGCAACAGGTATTATCTGCCGGGAGGTTGTAGGCGATCAAGTGGTCACTGTAGTCAGAGTGCCGGAGACGGGCGAGGTTGTCGTGGTGGATTAAGTACTCCATCGGCCGGACAATGCGGCGTGGCCGGATCTCTTTCCGGCCTCGCCGCAAAATCTAGAGTAATGTTCGGGCAAATTTGCAATCCACGCCTTAATAATCAGGCCCTATAAACCACACCTTCTCCGGCCTCAGTATGATCCCATAAATACTTCAGCTTCTCCCGGCTCATAACCAGGTAATCATCGTCATCGCCGAATACTTCAATAGTAATAGTGCCGTCATAATTAGCATTTTTCAGTGCGCGAACCACTCTCAGCCAGTTGATATTGCCCACTCCAAGCGGCAGGTGCATATCATCCTTGCCGCCGCGGTTGTCGTGGATGTGCACATGCCCGAGCCTTTCCCCGAAGTGCGCCAAAAGCTCCTCGCTGTAATTATGGGGTGTGTCGAGGTTGGCATGACCCACATCGAGCAGCAATAGCGCCTCGGGCACCGCCTCCATTATGGGTTTGATCTGTGAGACCCTGCTGAAGTTGGGCATGTTTTCCAGCATCACCTTAACGCCGATCTCTTCGCCCAGAGATGCCAGTCGGGCTACGACCTCCACATTTTGCGCGACCACCCACTCCTCATCGTGCAGAGGAACCTTTGTCTGTGGGTGCACGTTCATTTTGTCGGCGCCGAGGTCTCTGAAGACTTTCATACATCTCTCAAGCTCGCGAATCGTGACCTCCCTAAGTTCAGGGAAAGGCGAAGCGACAGGTAGATACCATGCCGTATGCCCGACAATTCCCAACCCGGCACGCGCCAATGCTCTGGTGATGGTTTTTACCTTTATATTCGCCGAGTATGTTTCTTCAGGCTCAAGTGTAAGATCGAGAAAATCGAAACCGAGGTCGGCCATTATGGCTATCTCCTCAGTTATATCGACCATAGGATTATTCATTCCGCCAAAGCGCATATTGATCCGCCCTATAGTGTATCCATGGGTCGAGCAGATGCTCTCTCTCGACCAAACGTGGAGGATTCTCCCAGTAAAGCTTCCGCCGATTCATAAGTTCTTCTCTTATCCCTCCAGGAATGCAGCCCATGGAGTCAGGATGCTGCCTGTCGAAAACATCTATCAACCCCGCCAGCAGCAGCCAGTGTTCGCCGAGCATATCCAGGAGTCTATTCCAATCAAGGTTCTGACACTGCGCTCGAATCACACGCATCACATCAGGCCAGTCGCACCTGTGACGATTGATCACAAACGTCTTAATCCATACGATCTCCTCAAGCGGCAGAAATTTGACATCGTTTCCCAGAAACCTTCCCACAGGCGCTCTATCGAACCAGTCCCTGGTGATGTAGTTTTCAAGGTTGGCAAATCGCCAGATCACATCCACTATCACCGATTCGCAGCAGGCGTGGTATATCCAGTCTTTATCTCCTTCAGCCTGCTCGCCCATATCATCGAACCCGGCCATTTCCAGTGCCCCGGCGGCTTTCGGGACATCTTCTTTAACCATATAAACATCTATATCATGCGTATTACGCCACCAGTTCGTATAGTGATATATGGCAAATGCGCCTCCGAGCATATAGTCAATGCCGGACTTATTCAGCGCCGAGAGTGCAAGTGTGTATATTTCATTGTCTTGAGAGTTAGATGAATTGGCCATAGCATACAGAAGTTACCCTGCCGGTGGCCTGTGGAAACGGGTGTAATCAGATTAGGAGTAATGGGCAAACGCTTATTATTTATTTCCTCTGGCTGATGTAACCGCGGAAAAAGTAAGATATATGATTTTGAGGTCAAAGCAGAAGCTCATTTTTTGAAGGTATTCCGAGTCATAAGCGACTTTCTGATCAGCCGGCAGTTCATCGCGCCCCATAACTTGAGCGAGCCCAGTCATTCCAGGCTTCAGCTTATGCACTCCGGCGCTCTCTCTAAGTGCATTGACATCATCCTGGGTCGGCAGCGCCGGTCTAGGGCCGATCAGACTCATCTGACCCATAAGGACATTTACAAGCTGTGGAATTTCGTCGATGCTGGTCTTTCTGAGGAACTTGCCTACTCTAGTGTAAGGATCAAAGCTCTGCTTTTGCATATCTTCCGTGGAGAGCACTGGTGTGTCTATATACATCGTCCGAAATTTCCACATTACAAACCTCTTGCCGAACTTGCCGACGCGGTTTTGTTTATAGATAGCCGGTCCTTTTGAGTCGAGGCGAATCATGAGAGCGACTAGAATCATGAAGACGAATCCGAGCACTAGAAAAACAAGCGCTAAAAATCTATCGATCAAGTCCTTTATAAACGAATAAACCATCAATCTTTAGTTCCCAAATACCACTCGGCAATCAGCTTAAGGGACTGTTCCAGTGAGTAATGCGGTTTATAACCGGTCGCTTGCCGGAAAGCATTTACCGAATAAGAAACCGAATTTGTCAGAGTATCCAGTCTTCCGGAATCCATAATCGGCGGTCGTCCTGTCAGCTTTGCAGTCGATTGCAGGCAGCCGACTCCAAATCGCGCAAGCGTCAATGGTACAGCAACTACTCGTATTTTTACACTGAGCGCCTTTGCCAAACCTGTCACAATAGAAAGCAGGCTGTAGGAGGTTTCATCGCCTATTATGAATGTATGCCCGCAGCAGTTGTCGTTTGCAATGCTTAGTTCCACACACTGGGCTATATTTCCTATATAAGTAAACGGTATCCTGGCTGCTCCTCCGCCGGGCAGAGGCACGATTCCTTTTGAGACAACTTTACAAAGGGTTTTCGCCAGACCGCGGCCTTCACCAAAAACAGAGGTTGGCCGCAATATCGTAATAGGCAGCCTGCCTTGGAATTCATCCAGCGCTCTCTCACCAGCCAGCTTGCTCTCCGCATATGGCGAACCCAGCGGCATAAGCATCTTTTCAGTGACATTATCGCAGTGCCACCTGCCCATAGCGGCTATACTGCTGATGTGGATTAACTGCGCGGCGTATTTTTCCGCTGCAACTTCAGCCAGATTGCGGACACCACTCACATTCACAGTCTCAAAGAGAGCTTTACCACGCTCGCTGGTGTCCGTAGCGTTTGCGTAACCGGCCGAGTTGATTATGATGTCGCCGCGCTGGATGACTCTTCTGAGGCTCTCAGGATCGGTTAAATCAGCCTCGTGTTCATCGGGCACGACAAGCGGGCGGGATATAAATTTCCGCAAATTCGACCCGACGAACCCCGATCCGCCTATAAGAACTATACGATTATCAGACAAACCAGACTACTCCTCGCCGCTCTTGAGGCATTCTGAACCCTTTGATGCCAAAAGCCGCGTATACTCTTTATAAATCGACTCCCAGACATCCTCCCGGCGGAAATCCCGCAGCACTCTTTCGCGTCCTGCTTTGCCATGTTTATGCCTAAGCTGATCGTCGATCAGATACCGTTCCAAAGCGTCGGCCAGAGCTGACGAATCGCGGATTGGAATCAGGCTTCCATTGACATTATTCTCGACGGCATCTATACATCCGGGCGCAAAGGTCGTAATGACCGGCAGCGCCATGGAAGACGCTTCGAGTGCAACCACTGGAAATCCCTCACGGTAAGACGGCAGCACAAATATATCCATAGCCGCATATAACTTTGGAGTGTCCCATTCGAGGCCGGTCAGATGAATCCGTCCGTCACTACCTAGGGCATGCTCAGTCTCTTGCGGCAGAGGATCACGGGGCTCAAACGGCCCTACGATCATAAGGTGAAGCTTCGAATACTTGTCACGAAGATTTGCGAAAGCCTCTGCCAGCTCGACCAAGCCCTTCTCGCGTCCCAACCGTCCTACAAAACCGGCCACCACAGCATCCTCGGGTATCCCATACTTCGATCTGATCTCCGCACGCGCCGCCAGGTACTTGTCAGGATTAAATCTGTCGCCGCTGTCTATACCGTTTATGCTTCCATTATTCAGAACAACTATCTTCTCAGACTTGCAAAGCCTCTGCTCGATTGCCATCTTCTGCACAGACTCGCTGACGCAAATAACCCTGCTTGCAAGCGCACATGTCAGTTTTTCCGAGCAAGCCAGAAGAAAATGCTTCAGACCAGTTGCGGTCGTGGTGGGAAGACCGTGAACATTATAAATCCGTACCGGCACACCTGCTATGGCTGCGGCTATCATACCTATTAGCCCGCCTTTAGGAGTGTGGGAATGAACGATACTCGGCCTGCATGCTCTGATTTTCCCTATAAACCGAACTATAGATCGCAAGTCAGCCGGCGGATCTATGTTTCTTGAAATAGGAACGCCAAAAACACGCACACCTTCACGTGAACCAAACTCATCAAGCAGTTTATCCGGTGACGCCAGAGCAGCTACATCGAAACCTTTTGACTTCATAAATGCCGCTTGGCCCGCGATATAATTGAGCTGATAAGATAAAGTCGCGCTGTTGAGCAGTTTAATTGTTTTGCATTTATCAGGCAATGTTGCGTTCCGTAAGCTCTCGTAGATAGGAGTAAAATTCATTTCGGCGGAGCGT
>DJHI01000091.1:4891-5085 GCA_002431715.1 Armatimonadetes bacterium UBA5829 | reverse complement strand
GCTTTTATATCACCGCATCGAGTTTCCTAAGCTGTCTTCACTGGTTGCCGGGCAGTATGTCGCGCCCTCACTCTTCAGTTCGCAGTTGGACTATCTGTCTACCCGCGGTTGGGCGGCAATCGACCTCGACTCTATCATAAATTCAACCGATTACGACTCCGACAGGTTCGCTATTACATTCGATGACGGATACC
>DJHI01000091.1:3661-4874 GCA_002431715.1 Armatimonadetes bacterium UBA5829 | reverse complement strand
TATGAACACGCCTATCCGGCTCTTTGCGAAAGGCACATAAAGGCGACTATTTATGTGGTGGTCGATTCAATCGGCGGACTCAATGAGTGGGACAGAAAAACCGGCGATCAGAGCGAACCTATGATGAGCGCTGAACAGATAAAAGAGATGTCCGATGCCGGGTTTGAAATAGGCTCGCACACACTTACTCACCCTCACCTGACTGAGCTTAGCGATGATGATATCAGGCGCGAGGTTGCCGACTCCAAACACAAACTTGAGAACCTGATCGGGAAGCCGGTTACCTCTTTCTCGTATCCCTATGGAGACTGCGATGATCGAGTTATCGCTGCTGCAATTGAGGCAGGATATGCCAATGCGCTGGGCACGAATTTGGGAGTATTGTATAAACACGAAACCTTCCGGATTCCTCGGGTTAACGTGCGCTGGAACGCATTCGGCCCTGTGCTTATGAAAAAGATAGCTCGCGCGCGGCGGGCATCGGGAATTGTGGGTTGATATATGCGCGTGCTGGAGGCGATAACCCCATCCAGAATCGGCGGCGCTGAAGTATATGTATCCGAACTCTGCCGCCGATTGCCTGATCTTGGTGCGGATTTCGAGCTTTTCATCCCCTCCGGCAGGCCTTTTGTAGAATACGCCGCGAATCTTGGAATAAAAAGTATCAACTGGAAAACGCACGGAAAATTCGATCCTGTAACAGTAATCCGGCTGGCTCGCCTCATACGGAAGCACAATATCGATGTAATCCACACTCATCTTTCGACCGCCAGTCTCCTCGGCGCATGGGCCGCAAAACTGGCGGGAAGGCCATCGGTCGCGCATGTGCATGGGTTAAATACTGCCACCTGTTTTAAGCACTCAACAGCAGTAATTGCCGTGTCCGAGGCCGTAAAAAGGCATCTTTTAGCGCAGGGGTTGGACCCACAAAGGGTACATGTCGTCCACAACGGTGTCGATTTGGGTCGATTTCGTCCGGTTTCGACCGCTGAATTCAAGCAAAATTTGGGCTATGAGGCCCAAATTCCGGTCTTCGGCGTCTTCGTCAGGCTCTCCGACGAGAAAGGCCAGCGCAGTGCAATCGAAGCTANNCTTCCTACTTGCCAAGACCTGCCCGAGCGCCAGGTTGATGCTGGTCGGTGATGGTAAAAATCGGGAAGACTTAGTCACCTCTGCCCAAGCTCTGGGGATCGCGGGAAATGTCGATTTCAGA
>DJHI01000091.1:0-3596 GCA_002431715.1 Armatimonadetes bacterium UBA5829 | reverse complement strand
AAGAGGCTTGATGTCCGCATGCGATGCCGTAATTGTGCCTTCTCTGAAAGAGGGTTTCGGACTGGCAGCTGTCGAAGCGATGGCGCTCGCGAAGCCCGTAATCGCTACTGATATCGGCGGGCTGCCTGAGATTGTTCTCCCCGATGAAACCGGTTTTCTGGTTTCCGTCAACAGCCCTCAACAGATAGTTGAGGCAATGGAAAAACTTATCCTGGACAAGTCGCTTGCCGAGCGGATGGGAAGAGCCGGACGCGAGCGTGTTGAAGAGTGTTTTGATCTCTTGAAGCAGATAAGAGCCGTATTTTCGATATTAGAAGGAGTGGCCAATTGAAACCTTTTGCGCTCTCAGTCAAAGTCATTATCAAGGACTGTGAAGGCAGACTGCTGCTTCTTAAGCGTTCCATGGATTCCAAAAACAATCCGGGTAAATGGGATTTCCCGGGAGGTAAGATCGACCCAGGTGAAACATTCGATCAGGCTCTGCAGCGCGAGGTTCTGGAAGAGACGGGTCTTTCGGTTGACATTGAAAGGCATATTGGATCGACACAATCTGAGTCACCTACTCATAAGATCATCTACCTGATGCTCGAGGGTTCCACCGAATCAGGATTAGTTGAACTCAGCGAGGAACACGATAATTTTCTGTGGACTAGTCCAAGTGAACTCTCAAGCGCTGATTTGTGCGAACAGTTCAGGCCGATTATAGAAAGAATCTTCTTCAACGATCGGCAGTTTTGGGACTGAAGTCCTGAAAAAACAATAACCCCCGGTTAGTTACCGGGGGTGTTTAATATTCGCCTATCTAGATTTAGTCGATGTAAACTCAACATTTACACTAAGGATATCTATTTCTCCCAAGTCGACATCTATATCGACATCAATAGAACTATTGTCGCAATCTCTTATTTGAATATCACAGATACTTTTATACCTTCTCCTCTTCATGATGGTAGCGGAGCTTTTCTTTTTAGCGTTTACTCCAAAACATACCAAACTAGACTGTACTACTGACCTGCAGCGAGCCCACATCCAAGCTTTTTTTAGCCACCCCCAAACTGCTCTTACAATATCTAGGAACCGCTCTATATGTTTTATAAAAGCAGTTATTGCTGTCAGTAGTGTTATAAGCTCAATCAGCGTAAACTGATTAAGCTTAACCATGGCTTGATTTCAGCCAGAAGAAGACATACTTTACAGATTTGTTGTTCATCAAGCTGATCCCCTTTCTGATTCTGTTCATCCAGGCTGCCAGACTCTGGAAGAATCTAGATGTTTTCTCCTTTAGATTCGATAAATGCCCGTGCTTCACAGACCTCCATATCAGAAAAACCTCTGTCCTTTTCGAAGACCAAGTAAAACTGGTCTTAATACAATTTCATCGTCAGCTTTTGAAGCAGAGAATTGATAACCTTCTGCGGCACGATCAACGCACCACTCATAAAAGACAATTGAGTTTCGCAACACTTCAGCCAAAGTTGCAGCGCCCGATTTTTTAACTAATTCATCTAGTGCGGCTGCATCAGCATCGGAAAGCGAAAACTGTATTCTTTTGATGCTTCATCACCTCCATCACCCAATACTCTTTTTGTAGTATACAAGCATATTTGTGCTTTGTCAAGTATTTATGACTCCGTTATTGGAGTATTATTTGCTCACTTATTACCCAGCGGCGTAATTGAGCAAACTCAGCGTTTAGTTCTTGACATAGAGTGGCATATAGAGATAGAATGCAGTTGACGGGTTGCGGGACTTGTTTTCCGCTGCCGGAATTAAAAACACCCGACCGTAAGGCTATTTCCCGAGCGGGAGGGCGCGGTAAGCGTCAAATATCGTACGTTGAAACAGCGCCCTTTCGCGTGCATTACGCGGGAGGGTTTTTTGTTAGGCAGGTGACCTGAGATGTGCAGGCGATTAGGTGTGGTCGGAATAGTCGTGGAAGACACCAGTGCGGCTGAAGAAATCAATTCAATACTCCACGAGTTCGCCGGAATTATAGTCGGGCGGATGGGCGTACCGTATAGAGAGCGGAAGGTATCGGTGGTCTCGATTATAGTCGACGGCACCACGGACGAGATAAGCGCTCTTACGGGCAGGCTTGGACGCGTGCGAAACGTATCCGTGAAGACGGCTCTGGCAAAAGAAATGAGGCAGGAAGAAAATGTACGATCCTAAATCCAAAGACTCTAGTGAGTTCATAAGCAACGAAGAAATCGAGGCCACGCTGGCTCAGGCAAGTGTGGACGCAAAGGACCCCGCTAAGGTAAAGGCGATCCTTGAGAAAGCCGCAGGGTTCAAAGGACTTACGCATCGAGAAGCTGCGGTGCTGTTTTATGTGGACTCGCCAGATATTCATGAGGAAATTTTTGCTCTGGCTCGAAAGATCAAAGAACACATATACGGCCGCCGGATTGTAATGTTCGCGCCGCTGTATCTTTCCGACTACTGCATTAATCGCTGCGCTTACTGCGGATATAACCACGATCACTGTTTCAAACGCCATAAGCTGACCCAGGAAGAGCTTATTCAAGAAGTGAAATTGCTCGAAAGCATGGGACACAAACGGCTTGCTTTGGAGACAGGTGAAGACCCTGTTAACTGCCCTATCGACTATGTGCTGGATGCAATCAAGACAATATATTCACTTAAGTTCGATAATGGCTCGATCCGACGTGTAAACGTGAACATCGCGGCAACCACAGTGGAAAACTATAAAAAGCTCAAGGATGCGGGAATAGGCACGTACGTGCTCTTTCAGGAAACATACCATAAGCCGACTTATCTAAAGGTTCACCTCTTCGGTCCGAAAAAGAACTATGAATATCACACCGAAGCGCACGACCGCGCAATGACGGGTGGAATCGATGACGTCGGGCTGGGTTTACTCTACGGCTTATATGATTGGAAATATGAGACCGTGGGCCTTTTAATGCACTCAGAGCATTTGGAGGCTGTGTTCGGAGTCGGCCCGCATACATATTCCACCTGCCGCATACGTAAAGCTGAAGGCGTAAATGCCGCTGATTTCCCGTATCTGGTGAATGATGCCGATTTCAAGAAGATTGTAGCCGTATTAAGGCTGGCGACTCCGTATACCGGCATGATCCTTTCCACACGAGAGCCGGTGGGATATAGAGACGAAGTCATAGCAGTCGGCATTTCCCAAGTCAGTGCAGGTTCTTGTACAGGAGTCGGCGGTTATGCACACGCCAATAAGCTGGGATTTGAAGATGAGGTGCCGCAGTTCGAACCTGAAGATCACAGATCGCCTACCGAGATGCTGAAGGATTTAATTAAGGACGGATATATCCCTAGCTACTGCACAGCGTGCTATCGTGAGGGCAGAACGGGAGACAGGTTTATGCGGCTCGCTAAAACCGGTCAGATCGGAAATGTCTGCCAGGCCAATGCTATTCTGACACTACAGGAATACCTCGAAGACTATGGTGATCAGGAACTGCGAGAGCTTGGCGCCAAAGTTATAGCCAGAGAGATGGCGGCTATCCCTAATGAGAAAGTGCGTGAGAAAGCCGGTGAATACTTGGAGAAAATAAAGGCCGGGGAGAGGGATTTCAGGTTCTAAGTAATTCACGGTTGGT
>DJHI01000219.1:5248-5642 GCA_002431715.1 Armatimonadetes bacterium UBA5829 | reverse complement strand
GCTGCCTCTGAATTTGTATACCGTCCACATAAAACAGACAGGACTTTATATACCAGGACAGTGAATCTCACACTCATGAGCGCGAATTTGCTGCCTTTGTGCAAAGGTATCCAACATCGTAGTAGTGACTCCTGTTTGCATCGGATGTCTGCTGCTGCTCAGCATTCAACAGCCCTCGAATGCAAGCATTCTACCTTCCAAGGCAGTTTTGGGATGTTCTAAACTTATCTAGAAGAAAGCCAAGCACGCTTCTCTGGATATTGCCATATTGCTTTGTGGACGCATTTGGGTTAGCGCCATGTTTTACAAGAGCCGCATCTACATTACGGCCATCGATAACGCTATAGATAGCTGTGCGCCCGGAAATGTCTTTAACCTCACTGTCGGTTCCATG
>DJHI01000219.1:266-5220 GCA_002431715.1 Armatimonadetes bacterium UBA5829 | reverse complement strand
AGCTTCGCAGTTGAGGCAGTATCCAAACCAAGGTATTCGGTAAATGGTTGTTTGATCCATAATGCATCTCCCTGTCATTTTTTATCGGATGCAACTGGAATCGGGCTGTTGTGTGGAGGGTTAGCAAACGGTCTGATATTTGAGCCTTTTTCCAAAACACTTTCAACCAAGCTTCCCGTATTGATATCTACGGCATACGCCGCAGGATGCGCATTGCTCTCTCCCCAAACAAACGCGATAGGCCCCATAAGATCGTAGCCGCGCATAGCAAAGTCATCCACTTTTGCAACAACATTGCGGTTGCCGGTAAACCACACCCGTACAACCTCAAAGCCTTTCTTGCCGTTCTCTTCACGTTTGATTATCTCGAGTGTTTCGCTTCTGCTGAGCATATATTTGTTCTGACCAGGATAATAGAATGCGCTTATATGACGCCAATCCGACGACTCATCTTTGGGTGTGATTTCATAAGTGATGGTAACTTTATCTGTTGTGGCCCGTACCATTGTGACCTGTATCATTAGCTGATCATCTGACCAGGCAATCTTATCGGGTCTGACGTCTGGAAGTGTCAATATGCGCACATCCGATCCAGCGTGATCCATCTCGCCAACAACTACAGTCCATTCCAGCCCGAGCCCGGGTCTTACTACCGCTGCCCAGCGATCTTGAGAGTCGTTCACCGCCGCACAATCGAAATCCGTCCCACGGTATAGCAATTTTTCCTTACCGGGCTTACCTGCGTTCACATAAATGAGGTCGTGGCCGGAACGGGATGTCCGACGCTTAAATATTATGGCTCCCTTGTCTTGAGGATAGTAGTCCGACACACCCGAAGCCAGACGAAAATTATTTGTTCCCAGCAATGAGCACTGATACAGGTCACCATTCAGATTCGGTTCATTTACAACCGGCTGTAAATGCAACATAGAGTAAGACCAGATTTGCAATGGGCCGCCATACTTATATGATTTGTCGTCCGTGGTATAAAGATAGCGTCCCATACGCGCATTTAATAATATTCTATACCCTGGAGTCTTGACCTGGGCGTATACTTTACCTGCCTCAGGCATTCCAAGCGACGCATCCGGCCAAGTGACGGATTCTGCATTCTCAAGACTGATGCCTTTTGCATCAATTTTCAGTCTTTTTGCCAAATCCGATTTGCAGCAAGCTAGAACAGGAGGATTCGCCTGCTGCTTAACATTTGCAGGTTTGTCTGATTCCGCAAGGCAGACTCCTGAAAAAAACATGAGCATCAATGATGTCAGCATTATGAATGCAGTTCGATTCCAGCCATTTGCATGAATTGTGTTTTTCATTTTGGACCTCTAGGTATTTATGCGAGATTGCCACAACCGACAGGCAGCTATGAATATACTACCTAATCTATTTTACCGTACATTAAGCTGGCCAATTCAGGCAGCCCCCCGAAATCCCGGATGATGCTTGACAAATATCAGCAGATTGGTAGTTAAATTCATGCGTGGAAAGGCAAAATTTGGCCCAAAACAGCAAAAAGCGCGAAACCATCTCTAAAATAGTTTCGCGCTTCACTTTTGGTAGCCCCGATGACACGCATGAAGTCTGTATACTCGGGGCTGTTTGTGTTTCAGTGTGAGTATGTGGATGGGGAGTTCAAGGACTGCTAACTTGAAGATTCCTCATCCTGCAATCAATGTTTTGATTCGGTCGACCCAGAAGTCCGAAAAGCAGCAATGAGACACTATGTGATTGAGCTTTTGGTTGATGTAAAGAGAAAAGTGGTGGAAGGAAAACTGCGAGATCCACTTTCACCCATAAATGACAATAGCGAGCCAGATAATGGCTCGCTAGTATACAGAGAAGTGGTAGCCCCGAAGGAATACCGGAGCATGACCAAACGTTCAGACTGAGCTGGAGAAACAGGGTTTTCGAGCGTGAATTGGTGGAAGTTTGAAGCTAGCAAACGGCCTGCACAGCTTTGTGTTTCCTCTTATTGATGCAAATACAAATCAAGTTCGGATAGTTTGGCTCTTGACAATATGGGTGATATGTTGCATTATGATTGCATAATTACACAAAGGTGATTGCTATGGCTTTATATATCGAGAGGACCCTTGAGCCCGTATTGATTGACGCTTCTCTACAATTTCCAGCAGTTGTGTTGACAGGCCCTCGTCAGTCGGGTAAGACCACTCTTCTAAGGCATCTGTTTGGACGTAACTACAATTATATATCACTCGAGCCACCGGATGTAAGAGCTGCAGCAAATGCCGATCCACGTGGATTTCTTGATATCTATGCACCACCAATTATACTCGATGAGGTGCAATACGCCCCTGATTTGCTGCCATACATCAAGGAGAGGATAGATGCTGATCGCTCCAGAAAAGGTCAATATCTTTTGACTGGTTCTCAGAATCTTATGATGATGAGTCAGATCACTGAATCACTCGCCGGGCGCAGCGCAGTTTTGCGACTTTTGCCGTTATCAATGCATGAGATGTCAGGCAATCCTCAAGCAAGGCTTCCGTGGAACCACGGCTATGTCAGAACTGGCAGAAGTATGTTGGTTCCGGATATCTGGAAGCAATTCCTAAGAGGTTATTACCCTGAACTGGCCGCCGAACCAGACCGGGATTTCAACCTTTGGTATTCCAGTTATGTCCAGACTTATCTTGAAAGAGATGTTCGAGGTCTTAAGCAAATAGGCAATCTTGCTGGTTTTCAGAGCTTTCTTCGTGTAATAGCTGCTCGAAGTGGACAACTGCTCAACCTTGCAGACGTATCGAGAGACCTCGGTATCGCACTAAACACGGCAAAATCATGGCTCTCAATACTTGAGGCGACATATCAAGTAATCGTTCTAAGGCCTTACTTCGGAAATGTCGGGAAGCGACTGGTGAAAACTCCGAAGGTCTACTTTACCGATCCCGGCATGCTTTGTTATCTTTCGGGTCTGCGAGACCCTGAGCACGCTGCCAATGGCCCTCTTGCTGGAGCTATCGTTGAAACGGCTGTTCTCTCCGAGATAGTCAAGACGACAATGGGTCGAGGAATTGACCCCCAGGTTTACTTCTGGCGAACAAGCCACGGAACTGAAGTGGATGTTGTAATTGAGGATCAGGGTCGGTTGATTCCGGTGGAAGTGAAGTCGACTGCCACACCAAAACCACCAATGGCTTCTGGTTTGCAATCGTTTATGGCCGACTATGCTGATAAGACCGAAAAAGGATGGCTGATCCACTTAGGCGATACTATGCTGCCAGTCGCGCCAAGTATTCTGGCAGTGCCATATTCTGAGTTATAGAGGCAGGCATTGGTCCCAAGTGGTTGATGAGATGCAATGTGTTGTATACTGCGGTGAGTTGGAAAAGCTCTACGCCGACGCTTTGCTTATGAAGATGTGGCGCAGAGGTTGGGATTACAGCATTCCGAGTTCGTTTCAGGCCATTAGAAGGACATTAACGTGGACGAAGTATATGACCGCGAAAAACTCTACGAAGAGATATGGCGAGAACCTGTCACAACGGTAGCCAAAAGGTATGGCGTCTCGGATGTCGCTCTGCATAAGGCCTGTAAAAGGTTGAATGTGCCAATGCCACCACGAGGTTACTGGGCGAAGATGCAGGCCGGTCAGGCGCTAGAGAAAACGCCTCTACACAAAACCGACGGGCCAAGAACCATCATCCGTCACATCGCCCCAAAATCAGTTGTCGATGCATCCACGACAGAAGCTCCTGAGCGTTTTTCGTTTTTGCCCGAGGAAGAGAAAGCCAAGGCCATACAAGTATGCGACTCGGTTGAGGTTCAGGAGAAACTTCTGAAGCCTCATCTGCTTATCAAACAAGATAAAGAACTGCGCGTGGACAAGAGACGCAAAGAGCGAGAAGCGGAATTGAGTTACGGCTGGGAAAGACCGAGATACGGCTACGAATACTGGCAGGAGTTCAACAAGAAACTGCTGTGTCTGGCTATCCAGAAGGACGAGTTCCATCGTGCGTATTGCTTCCTGAACGCTATCTTTCATGCCATCGAAGACTTGGGCGGTTTGGTCAAGCAGAACGAATCGAACGGTCGGACAGAGATACGCCTGATGGGAGATCCTATTTCCATCAAGCTTCGAAGCAAGGACGGCAACTTCAGTTTTATGATTGATGATTACAGCGCTCCGCGGAAGAATTGGAATGATGGGAAGACTCGAAATCTGGAAAGCCTGGTTGGAGATATAGTGGAAGGCATCTATGAGTGTGCGAACATCCTCAAGGTACGCCGCGAAGAGGAAGAGCGGGAGGCAGAGCGCAGACGCATAGAAGAGGCGCAAAGGTTGGAGCGTGCAAGGAAGCAGGAAGCTGAGTATGCGCGTTATCAAAAGCTGGAGAATAGTGCAATGGACTGGCAGCGGGCCCGAACCATCGAAGCCTATATTGTAGACATGGAAAAGCAGGCACAAAACGAGCAGGATGAATCCAGGAAAGCTGAAATGCTTGAATATATAGCCTGGGCTAAGGAAAAGGTCAAATGGGTCGATCCGCTGATTGCACAGGAAGATCCGATTCTGGGCAAGCGAAAATATGAAAAACCAGATGGAGAAAAAGTTAAGCTGGAATCCACAAGGCATACGTACTGGTAATCCCTATAAGGAGGGTCATCATTACATGAGAACACGCTATGAACGGCCTCTCTCGAGCACGATAAGTGTTAGCGAAGCATCCATAATGTCAGACCTAAGTGAAGGCATAATCCGTCGAGCGGTTGAGGAAAACAAAATCCCAAGCTGCTTCAAGGTCGGCGCAAGGTGCGTTATCCCCCGAGAAGCTTTCGAAGCATGGCTCAAAGGTCAAGCTGGCGATGTGGCAAATGTGAAGATAAAAGCCATCGCCATCGAGATTCGTAAAATGGAGCTTCAGGCAAGAATTCGAGCTGCCCAACAGGAGTTGGACGAGCTAGAAGCTCTGGAACGGCGGGAAGA
>DJHI01000219.1:0-183 GCA_002431715.1 Armatimonadetes bacterium UBA5829 | reverse complement strand
TGTTTCTATAGCACTCGAAAAAAGGTGTTGCGGCGCCGCGCAGAATATCGGCTATGTGATGGCATTCATTGATAACAATATCATCCACCACACCTTTTCTGCACAGGCTTTGGAGAAGCGCAACATCTATAATTCCGGTGGGTTTATGCTTACCGCCGCTAATTCTGCCGATCTGCTTGTGAT
>DJHI01000261.1:1509-5174 GCA_002431715.1 Armatimonadetes bacterium UBA5829 | reverse complement strand
GCTAGCTAAAGCAATAGATGAACTTCCTGAGCGCGAAAAGCAGGTAGTGGCTCTTTATTACTATGAGAATCTAACTCAAAAGGAAATCGCAGCGGTTTTGGGAGTCACGGAATCACGTGTGTGCCAGATTCACACTAAAGCAGTTCTCAGGCTATCCGGCAAGCTCTCCAGAACATCGGCATGTTTTGCACTGGCAGCGTAAATGCGGCGACTTTGCCTAAGGCAGCTGAAGTGCCGCATTTGCTTGCTGTAATATAAGCCTCTGGTATATAAAATTGCCTGGCAGTTAATTCTGTTATTGATGGGGTTTGTTGATGATAGCGGGCAGATCTACCCGATGTTTTCTTCAACTTCAATCATGGCATCTTCATCGAGGTCAAGCACCAGTTCTTCAATAGCTTCTTTGATATCGCCCTCTGTGACACGCTCATCCGACTCAGCAGACCAAGCTATAGTAATAGTAAATCTTTGTCCAACAGTCTCTTCCATAAGCAAACCTCCTACAAGCTGTGCTGCTTAATGATATTTCCCTAAGTACCGGCCAATTAACCTTCACAAATTTGTCGTTTTAGGAAAAATTTCTATTGAACGCGCCTTTCGGCCTCTATTGTAAGCACATTTGACAGCGCTTTTTTGTCCGCGGCGGTGCAAGGACGCAGTTTTGCGCTTGTGATAACGTCGCCTTTTTTTATGGAAGTAACTACATCCATGCCTCGAATCAATCGTCCGAAGACTGTATATTCATAGTCGAGATGCTGCAATGGTTCTATCAATATATAAAAAACGCTGGTTGCACTGTTAACATCGTCAGTTCGAGCCATTCCCACGGCGCCTTTGGTGTTTATCAATCCGTCTACGAGTTCTCGATGGAGGGTGTTGACTTTTTTCTTTGACTTAGCACGACCTGTTTGAATTAATACATTGCGCACTACTCTTGGAAAATCGACCCCGTCATACGCGCCTTGGGCAACAAGATCAGCTATCTGTTTTGTGGTTTTAGGACAGTCCTTTTCAAACAGAACGATATCGATTTCACCTTTTTTTGTATGCAGTTCGACAACACGACTTGGCTCTAGGGTTGCCTTTTTATCGGGCGTTGTCGGCATGTGGGCAATTTCAACGCGTGTTGGCTCAACCTGTTCGGTCAGGAGCCATTTATACGCTCCAAAAATCCCCAAAACCAGTATTGCTACAATAATCCATCTTTTCATTCAAACAAGCCTCTGATCTCTATGTTATTGTCAAAATCACTATTCAGGATAGCAAACAAGGAGTGTGCTATCAAGTTTTATCCTCTGGTTATACGTGTTCCGGCATAAAAGTGTGCCCTAACTTGCCGAAAAGTGGCGATTTTACTGTTTTGCTTAAGTCTAAGTAAATTATGGCCTTGAACTTGTATCAGAGAGTGTGATTTTCATATACCGGATTCAGGTCAAGACGTGCAATTTACTAAGTTAGATTTCCGTAGGAAATGTAACTCTTTGAGTAGCGTAAATTGCTTAGATGCAAAGTTAAAGAGGAATAGAAAAATGAAAATAATAATTCGAACAGCCCTTTTATTAGCGCTTGTTCTTGCGACAGCCGCTGTTCCAGCTATTGCTGCAATAGATATAGTCGCCTCGACCCCCGAACTGGCCGATATAGCCAAGCAAGTCGGTGGAAACAAGGTTCATGTCTACTCGATAGCAAAACCCAATCAGGATTATCATATGATCGAGCCGAGGCCGTCCGATGTGTCTAAAATCTCTCGGGCGGATATGATCGTTAGAATCGGTCTCGACCTAGATATGTGGTTCGATGCTCTCTCCAACGCGGCAAGTAACTCAAAAGTGAGACGCGGCGCAGCGGGTTATGTGGACGCCTCAGAAGGGATTAAAAAGCTGGAAGTCCCTAAGGGACAGATCAGCGGAGCCTCGGGCGATATTCATGTATACGGCAATCCACATTACTTCTATGACCCTGAGAATGCCAAAATCATCGCGCGCAATATACTCGATGGGCTGAAGAAGGTCTCGCCGTCCAACAAGGCCGCATTTCAGGACAACTACGATGACTTCACCAAGAAACTGGATAAGAAAATAGGCCAGTGGGAGAAAGAGCTTGCGCCATATAAAGGCGAAGAGGTGGTTACGTATCACCAGAGCGCCATTTACTTCCTGCGCCGTTTCGGTTTGAAGTCTTTCGGCACACTCGAGGTAAAGCCGGGAATTCCGCCGTCCGCATCACATATCTCGAAACTGATCAAGAGAATGAAGGATGACAAGGTATCGGCAGTGGTAATCGAGTCTATCTATTCAAAGAAATTCCCTGATTTGATACAGAGAGAGACAGGCGCCAAGTATGAAGTAGTGCCCTACTCCGTAGGCTCGCTTGGAACAAAAAGCTATATCGATCTGATCGATACATGGGTCGATAAATATAAACAGGCGCTGAGATAACTTAGCAAGCAAGGTATTTATAACGACTTTACATACATAAGCCTGTCATCCCGAAAGAATGCGAGGAATCTGCTTTTCCGACCACTGCTAAAAGCAGGTTCCTCTTCATTCGGGTAATGGCACTAATTATAGAAAGCATTGCAATGAATACAAATAATACAAAATCAGAAATACTGGCTTTCGAGCATGCTGATTTAGGATACGGCAAGCGCAGAGTCCTCTGCGATCTCAGTTTAACGCTGGAATCGGGTGACTTTTTAGGCGTAGTTGGTCCTAACGGCACCGGAAAGACAACCATGCTCAAGGCCATGCTCGGCATTCTTAAGCCGATGGCAGGACAAGTGAGGAGAGATGCCTCCGTGCGTTTTGCATATGTCCCCCAAAGACAGTTCATTGATGAAATATTCCCTCTCACGGTGATGGATATTGCTCTCATGGGCAGGTATCCGCTTCTCGGCGTTTTCAAGCAACCTTCGAAGCGAGACAGAGAATATGCCATGGAATGCCTCTGCCATGTGGGAATCGAAGATTTAGCAAATCGACCTTACAGGGAACTCAGCGGTGGTCAGAAACAACGGACGCTTATAGCACGCGCTCTGGCAGCTCAGCCCCAGGTATTGATCCTCGACGAGCCCACCAATGATATGGACATAGCCAGCGAATATTCGATCATGGAGCTTCTTAACAGCCTCCATGAGACGGAATCGATCACGGTGGTTATGGTAAGTCATCTTCTCAATGTTGTTGTCAATTATGCTAAGAAGCTTGCCTTGATAGACGGCGGCCTGAAAATGGTGGGAGACATCGATCAGGTGCTGTCATCGAAGAACCTTTCTGATATTTATGAAATGGACGTTGAAGTAGGAATGTGTTCGGACAAGAGAGTGGTTCTTACTGGAGGTCGAGATGCTTAGTATGTTTCATGATTCATTTCTTAGGACCGCAATTATTGCAAGTTTGATAGTTGGAGCCATATGCGCTTATCTTGGTGTTTACGTAGTTTTAAGGCGAATAGTATTTGNNCTTGCTCAGGTATCGAGCGCCGGAGTAGGCCTAGCTCTATGTACGGGTAAAAATCCGGGGGTTATGTCTCTGCTTTTAACTCTTGGCGGTGTGGCCGCGTTTTCAATAAAATCAAAGGACCGCAGAACTACTCAAGAAAGCCTTATAGGCATCGGGTACGCTCTGGCTTCGGCGCTGGCGGTGCTATTTGTCGCAAAAAGCGCT
>DJHI01000261.1:995-1470 GCA_002431715.1 Armatimonadetes bacterium UBA5829 | reverse complement strand
CAATATATTGACGGTCACAACCCAGCAGATATGGATAATGGGCGCGGTGGGTCTTGCGGCGGTTATTCTCCATATGGCCTTTGCAAAGCAATTCCAGTTTTCTATGTTTGACCCTGAGACCGCTCAGGCTTCGGGAATTCGCGCGCAATGGTGGGATCTGTTCTTCTTCCTGATATTGGGAATTATTATCTCGCTTGCAATAAGACTTGCGGGAACACTACTGGTCTTTGCATTCCTGGTAGCTCCCGCAGTGACGGGACTTCTTTTAAGTCAACGGTTCAATAGGATTTATGCTATATCCATAATCTCGGCATCAATCGCAACCATATTCGGATTATATGCATCGGTGAAGATGGATTTGCCTTCGGGACCGGCGATAGTTGCATGTCTCTTCATGGTGCTGGCACTTGGATGGATAATTTCGAGGTTCAGACACTAAGTAAAAATACGGCTTCGAACCCGCATCAGAAATATG
>DJHI01000261.1:0-959 GCA_002431715.1 Armatimonadetes bacterium UBA5829 | reverse complement strand
ATATGATTGTCACATGCCGGATTCAGGCCAATAATGCAATTTGCTGAGCTAGATTTCCGAGTGACTCTTTGTTTAGCAGCCTTATTGAGGCTCCTGCAGCATTTTCCAGCGCACAAAAGTAACCGGCACATTGAACCAGCCGCGCTTGGAGTTTGCAGGGGCCTTATTTACGACCACTTTTTTATCGTCAGGATTGGCTTCAATCCATTTACCATCGCCGATATAAATCATTACGTGAACACCAGATGCAATTGCCATATCGCCAGGTTTTAGTTTGCTGGTATCATATCCCGCTATCTTGCGGGCATTGCCTAGAGTAGTGGTATAGCCATAATCACCGCGATACATTGCATCTGCGCTCATGTCTCGCCACCAGAACTTCCAGAATCTCGTTCCCAACAGCTCCGGGTTAAACTCGCGCCCTCCCTCGATTAGCATCGCCTGCCATAAGGCTGAGCGTGCTAAACCGGAGCAGTCGATTCCACTGGTTGTCTCGCCACCCCAGACATAGCGCACACCCTCGAATTTATGCAGACGCTTAATGTAAGTACTACGGAGCAGCTTGACGTTCGGCTGCTTGTCAGCCAGCACCGCCCACACTATAAAAAGGACAATAAAAAAGATCACTGGGAAAAATGCCTTCGGATGCAGATCCGACATCCTGACAATGTGCACAAGCCCTGTAAATAAGCCAAAAACCAGTGTTACGACAAGCAGAAGTCGCACGCCGCTGGTCATTATTGCCACTCTTACAGTGACGGCACAAATTGCCAGCAAACCGATAAAAACCCACATACAGAGTCTTCGGAACGTCATGGCTGGATTCGTGTTGTTATTCGATTCCAGTTTTTTCATCATTTATTCTACGACCACTCGTTGACCAATGTTCCGAATCCAAGCGATTTACACTCTTATACTAATCCGGTATATGAAAATAATTTTTCTGATACAAGCTCAAG
>DJHI01000206.1:50445-51969 GCA_002431715.1 Armatimonadetes bacterium UBA5829 | reverse complement strand
TACCCATCGGCTTTGCAGCCGTCCGGGAATTAACCCAACCCCGGCTGAATTTCTCATCATCGAGAAGCCCACAGTCGGAAAGCTGGGTTATCACCTCTTCTACAATTTCCTCAGGAAACTCATTCCTTATAAGACGCCTCTTGATCTCGACAACCGATCTGTCTCGATATTCCAGGAGCCTTAATGCACTCTCCCGAGCTTTCCTTACATCTTCAGCCTTAATAATTTCGACCAGCCGATCCTCATCGAACGACTGCCCTACACCAAGCCCCAGCTCAATCACGACCTCTTCGTGAGTTCCGATGAGAAACTCGCCGTCCACGAATATCGATCTTCTGTAACCGCGCTTCTTTTGCGGCTCTATGGCAGTAATTTTGCCCATCTTTCAGTTCCGGGTCAGCAAATATTACTCCGCATTTGCGGATTCGGTTTTCTCCTCAGCGGCTTCTTCGGCTTCATTGGCTGCGCGAATCTGGGATTCGAGATCGACAAGAAGCTCAGTATTGCTCTCAAGATATGCCTTTGCATTCTCCCTGCCCTGGCCGAGCCGCTGCTCACCGTAAGTGAACCAAGTGCCGGTCTTGGTGACAAAACCCATATCCGTCGCCAGATCGAGAATGCTTCCGCTCTTGGAGATACCTTTTCCGAACATAATATCGAACTCGGCATCCTTGAACGGCGGTCCGACCTTGTTCTTCGCGACCTTTACCTTGACTCTGGTTCCAACGGCCTCACCGCTGACTTTCAGCGTCTCGATTCGCCTGACTTCAAGCCTTACGCTCGACCAAAACTTGAGCGCGCGGCCTCCAGGTGTGGTCTCAGGGTTACCGAACATAATCCCGATCTTTTCACGAATCTGATTGATAAAGACTGCTGCGGTATTCGATTTTGATACGGACCCGCCTATCTTTCTCAGAGCCTGAGACATCAGCCTCGCCTGAAGACCCATATGCGAGTCGCCCATATCGCCTTCGATCTCGGATTTAGGCACTAACGCCGCGACCGAGTCGAGGACCACTATATCAACAGCCCCACTTCTAATCAGCGCATCCANNCATGATCTCGAGAGCCTCTTCTCCGGTCGAAGGCTGAGAGACCAGGAGCGCATCTACATCCACGCCAAGCTGCCGCGCATAATCGGCATCCACCGAATGCTCCGCATCCACGAACGCAGCGGTGCCGCCGGCTTTCTGCGCCTCAGCGATAACGTGATAGGCCAGTGTGGTCTTACCGGAAGATTCCTGGCCATATATCTCAGTTATTCTCCCGCGTGGTATTCCACCGACTCCCAGCGCCATATCAAGCGCTATCGCACCGGTGGGAATAACACTTACATCAAAGCGCGGTTTTTCGCCGAGGCGAATAATGGAGCCGCGTCCGAACTGCTTCTCGATCTGCGCCATGGCCATATCCAGCGCTTTTGATTTGTCCATAGGTAAGTTCCTTCCTTTACCGGCAAACCGGAGCAAGATTTTTCATCGTGAAATCGCGAAAATACGAAAACGCGAAAGGGATGCAAGTCTC
>DJHI01000206.1:48302-50418 GCA_002431715.1 Armatimonadetes bacterium UBA5829 | reverse complement strand
TTCCGTGCTTCCGTGATTAAATTTTATTGCCTTAATAGGCGTATATGTCGGCCCTTCACGGCTAAGTTCGCTGCGCATAACAGCTACACCTGATATACGCTGTATGCCCAGGTTTTCGGCGTCAACTTTACCAATTCCTTCGGCAAGCTGCCTTAAAAACCTGCTTGTCTTTACTCTGCCGATTGTTATATGTGCCTTAAACGGTTTATCTTCTTTTTCAAAACCCAACTTGGCGAGGTTTCTGTCCACCGCTGATGCCAGTTGAGCAAGCTGTTCACGACCTTCACCGCTTCCAACCCATACTACTCTCGCCCTCGCGGGATTANNTCCTCGACCGCCTTGACGACCTCAGGCAGAGCGTCTTCAACTACATTTCCAAGGAACTTCAGGGTGATGTGGAAATTTTCGGGCGCGACCCATTTCACGTCCGGGGCGAGCTTCTTGACGTGACTCTGAACCTCAGCTATCACTTTCTTAAGGCTCTTGTCAATCAAGATTGCTACGAATGTGCGGATAACCTTCATGGTCTATTTAGCAAGAACAGTCTAAGCATATCCAATGCCGACTGAGAGGATCTGCACTTAATATCGCTTCTGCTGCCGATGAATTGGTGCTTCTCGACATTAGTTCCCATGTCACTTGCAAGGGCCATATAGACCAGGCCCACGGGTTTTTCGGGCGTTCCTCCGCTCGGTCCGGCTATTCCGGTGATCGAAAGCGCGACGTCCGTCTTTGAACGCCGTCTTATGCCCTCGGCCATCGCGCGAGCAACCGGCTCGCTGACAGCCCCGTTATCAATCAACAACTGCTCGTCGACTCCGACAAAATCCACCTTGGCCTGGTTTGCATAACTAACCACTCCAACCATAAAAGCCGCCGAGCTACCAGGTATATCCGTTATTCTATTCGCAACAAGCCCGCCGGTGCAGCTTTCGGCTAATGAAAGTGTAAGGCCGCGCCGCACCAGGCTTTCCACAACCACTTGTTCCAGAGTCTCGTCATCCCGACCGAAAACACGGTCTCCTAAAATGTCCACTATCTTGCGGTCCATCTCATCGATCAAGACCGACGCTTCATCCGAGTTCACCGCACTGGCAGTAATCCTCAAATGAACCTCACCGGGGCTTGCATAAGGAGCCACAGTCGGATTAAGACTTTTAAGCAAGTGCTTTACTTTATCTTCAACACTCGACTCGCCAAGACCTGCAATTCGCAGAATTCTTGATTTAATTATACCAGATTGTTTTCCAACATGCTCCCGCAGATAAGGTAATACTCTTTCACCCACCATAGGAATAAATTCTTTGGGCGGGCCGGGCAGCACCACGACTATTTTGTCGTCTTGGGTCTCAAAGATCGCCCCGGGAGCCGTTCCCATCGGATTGGGTAAAATTTTGCCGCGAGCCGGGCCCATAGCCTGCTTGATGTTCGACTCAGGCATCTCGATTCCGCGCGAAGCGAAAAAATCGCGTATGGAACACGCCGAATCTTCATCAAGAACCATCTCATCGCCGACTACTTTAGCGACCGTCTCTTTGGTTATATCATCCTGAGTCGGGCCAAGCCCTCCTATGGTGAAGACGATATCCGAACGCGAGAGAGCAAGTTTGAGGGTGTCTATTAGTCTGGCTTCATTGTCGCCGACAGTGGATCTGTGGTGCAGAGTGATTCCCAGCTCAGGCAAGAGTTTGGATAGATAAGGCGCATTGGTATCCACAATCTGTCCAAGCAATAATTCAGTCCCGACTGACACTATCTCCGCGCGCACTGTCACCCTCCTTGTGTGTATACCTTAATTATAACCTATGGGCGAAGAAGGTAGCAAGACGGAAATGGGTGTTAGGTATTGGGGATTGGGATAGGATGGATGAAAATTCATAAGCTTGATTTTCTGATGATACCTAATGCACACTTTGTGGTATGCTGCGGGAATGACGTTAACATTGCTTTTCTGAGCTTTTCTGATTTTTTGCGAGGCTTAATTCCCGCAGCATTTCCCGCCAGCCGTGGTTTTCGACTTTGTGACTTTCAGCCGATTCTGCTATCCTAGTCATATGGGCAAGAAATGGCGAAATGAGGCCGAAAGACACGCTTTTTTTATCAGCAAAAGCGTGGA
>DJHI01000206.1:38215-48297 GCA_002431715.1 Armatimonadetes bacterium UBA5829 | reverse complement strand
GGCTGTTCGGGAACATAATATGATCGAAGAAGGCGACAGAATCCTCGTCGGTGTCTCCGGCGGCAAAGATTCCATGTCACTTCTCCGGCTGCTTGTCTACAGGCAAAAATATTCACCCACAAAGTATGACCTGGTCGCAGTACACATTCGCGGAGATGCTCGCGGCAGCGATATAGAGGTTCCGGACTCTTTTATAGACTGGCTAAAGGCAGAAGGCGCTCCTTTTCATTTGGAAAATATGATTATCCCCGAAGATGAGATGCTGCCGATGAACTGCGAAAGATGCGGGCGTAACCGCCGCAGAACCCTCTTTGAGATGGCTGAGAAGTTCAAGTGCAATAAAGTTGCGCTCGGCCACANNATCTTGAAGACTTCGCTCATACTGCAATAATGAACCTCTTCCTGCACGGCAGGCTCGAAACAATGGCGATACGGCGCGACTACTTCGGCGGGAAATTCTCAGTTATAAGGCCCCTTGCCTATATCCGCGAGAGCGATATCATCCGCTTCACTAAAGTTTGCGATTTTCCCATTGTTGACAACGAATGCCCAATGGCTCCCATATCCCAAAGAGCCGCTGCAAAAAAACTTATGCTCGGAATCGGTAAAGAATTCCGCTGCGCATGCTCCAATATAGTCCACGCAGCCCTGCAAAAATACTAATCACCCATTTCCCCGGTAAATTTCTCAGGCAGATTATCACCCTAATGAGGAACAATGTATATGCGTAATTATCATTGTTAGAGGTAAAGCCATGGTTGTGATAAAAGACAAGCGGGGTGTTGGTCTGGTAGATCTTATGCTCACTGTCGCACTTCTGGCGATCAGCGGGATAATATTTGCCGCGGCATTTCCATCCGCGTTTTCCGCATCACGCCAGGCTCAGGAATATAAAATCGCTACTGCAATAGCAACCCAAAAAGCAGAGCAGCTGCGAGCAATGCATTATGAGTCTCTCACTCAACCGCTTCTTATATCGGCTGGAATCATAGACAACAGTAATGGCTATTCATTCACCGAAAGAGATGCCGTCGCATCGCAGCTATGCTCAGGCAGCGGCACCATTGAAATGACCGATGTAACCACGGACGTAAAGCGGGTGCGGATTACCGTAACCTGGCTCAGTAAACAGAACACGACCAGATCGGTTCAGATAACCACTCTTATTGCCGACAAGAGGCCGAGGGCGGTGACCTAAATGAAATGCATCCTGCGCAGTAGACGGGGCATGACTCTTATTGAGATTGTGATTGCGACAGCGCTTTTGTCCGTAGTGGGCACTGCGCTGACACTTACTTTAATAGGTTCGGCTCGCGGATGGGGATCGGGAACGGCCAAGGATTATACGGCAAATAATATAACCCTTGCCATGCAAAAGCTCAGTATGGAAGCTAGAGACGGGTCTCTTGCAAGCACATCAAGCACTAATGATGTTCTGACTGTCACATATCCGAGTATAATGACCGATCCTACATCAAGTGAAAAATTTTATGATACCAGTACCGGCAGCACCATAACGAAAAGATATTATGTCTCAAATGGAAATCTGGTCAGGGACAGCGGATCAAGTGTAAGCATAATCGGAAAAGGCATCACCTCTGCTACATTCGGCAGCACTGGTGGCAGGATAACAGTTACACTAGCAAGTCGGGAACAGTGCGGAACAAGCACTGATACGAAACAGATAACGAGTGTTATTGGACTCAGGAACTATCGCGACTAAGAAAGACAGAGCGGAAATATGCTGAAGTCAATCATAAAATCGAATAAAGGAAGCGGAATGATATTCGGGGTTTTTACCCTGACTATCGTATCCGTGATCGGGGTTTCTTTCCTGTCTCTGACGTCGTCATCACTGCTTCAGGCAAAGCACGATGTAATACGTGCACGCGCTCTTTCTTGCGCTGAAGCCGGAATAGACAAGGCCATCTCATTCATAATGGAAGGTGGGCCAAATGGTGAAGCGAGAGGCACCTGGCGAGGAACATATACACCCGGTAGCCCTCTTGAAAGCGGCGGAAACTATACCGTTACGGCTCGTGACGGCAGCGGTATTACAGTGGGAAAGATAATAATAACCTCCACGGGGACGGTAACCCAAGGCGGTTCTTCATTAACAAGAAAAGTCAAAGTAGTTGTTAGTTATAATCAGGAGAATGTCAGTGTCTGGAACAATGCCATATTCGGCGGAGTCGGCCAGGCGGGGAAGAGTATAAATGGAAATGTAGCCATTCGTGGGTCCGTTCACCTACTGGGTGATGGCGAAGAGTACACGGATTTAGATGGTGACGGCCATTGGGACAGTGGAGAGACTTACACGGACTCCAACCATAATGGACAGTATGACTTAGGTGAAGAATATACGGATACTGACGGAGACGGACATCGCGACGGTCTTGAACCATTCTACGATGACAACGGCAACGGTACCAGAGACCCGGCGTTGACGGTCACCGATATGGCCAGCGAGATAAGCGGCACCGGAAATATAGGTAATAATTATTCCTGCATGCCCCTCGCTTTAAAGAGTCGAGTGCCCACACTCACTCAGGAATACTTTGATGGTGATATGGTTGATACACTGGAAGCAAAACTCCGGGTCAAGCATGGCAAAGTAAATATTTCGGGTTCCGCAACCGTCGGTGAGCAAAATCTGACCGGGGACTCCAATAAAGAGACAATGGACTCCGTATATGTCAGTGACGGTTTCGGCGGTAATGCGGGAACTTCAAGTGTATATTCAGATAACGGATACGAGCATGGCTATGACCTCGGAGATGGAGTGGTGAGTCTGCCTATTATCGACCGAGGAGAATATACAAAAGACGGCACTACCTATACGACCTATCTGGATTACCTTCAGAACAAGGGATATGTCGTCAGCGGCGACCTTACCATAACCCAAGGTGTCGCTAAGACTATAGGTGATGCTAATAATAATATTACTATCGATGCATCTGGCAATATGACTATCAAAGGCATCGTTTATGTGACCGGAGACATTACATTCGGCCCTAGTAAAGGAACGATAACTTACTCCGGCAAAGGAACGTTGGTTAGTCCGCAAAGCGCATTTGTGCACTGCAACCTTTTGCCGAAGACCAACTTCCCTCTTAGTGATGTTCTCGGACTCGTTTGTGGTGATAAAGTTGAACTTGCAACAGGTGGTGGAGATGCACAGCTTTATATGGCAATCGCTATGTATGCTCAACATCAGATTATCTCAAACAAGCAAAATGAGGTTGCGGGGACAATGGTCACCAGTTTCTTCTCGATGAGCAATGTGCCTAGACTTTATCAAGTGCCTGAATTGGCAAATAATCTACCCGATGGGATGCCTGGGAGTGATCCAATTTACATCGTCAGTTTATCCGTAGAGAGCTGGCAGGAAATTAAATAACCCTGGATGCTGAGTGCGGAACGTGGTAGTTCCGCATTTATCCCGCATTATTCGTAATGTGACGCGGATTTCATGTTAGCGAAATCCGATTGTGGTGAATAACGCGGGTTATCTGGCCGCCAAACCTTTCCCCTCTGGATAGGAGGGGTACAAGGGGAGGTGATGCTGCCGCAGGGACGCACTACAGCACCCTCCCCTTTGAGTCCGGCACACCTTGTGTGCCGGACTCATTTATCCCTCGGCCGGGACCCCAGCCCCCCCGGTCGGGGGATTTTGAAAATTTAGTATTCGGGATTATTGATTTTATATTGAAATAAACTCAAGCCCGTATCTCAAGTATCTCTTCCAACGGCTTCTTCTCTTTCTGCTCTACGCTCTGCGAAGGTTTGCCAATCGCCACCATCGCGGCAAGCCGCCACGGAGCATTGATGGAAAGATGCTCTTCGAGAGCCGGACGCGCGATAAGTGGGCCACTGAGCCAGCATCCACCATAGCCGAGATCGACAGCCGTCAGTAAAATGTGTTCGATAGCCGCTCCCAGACTCTCTATATCAGGATGCCCCCGCAGGTTGTTGATATCGTTATGAGACATACCTGAGTGCTTCAGCGCTTTATCTACTATCGCCTCATAAGGGCACTGGACTATCGCAATAACAGCAGGCGCTTTCTCGAAAAATGTTGAAAACCACTCCACCTGGGACTTTGCATGCTTTTCATTCTCATCGCCGCAGGTCGGCAGGCAGCTATCGACAGCCGTGCGAACCGCTCCCGCCATATTACCCAGAAGCGCACGATTCGTTATTGCTATGAATTTCCAGGGTTGGGAGTTGTTTACGCTCGGTGCAAGTCCCGCAAGTCTGATCATTTCGCGTAAATGCTCCTCCGGCACGGGTTCGTCCACAAAATGCCTCACACTCGCCCTTTTCTCTATCACGTCTTTCATCTCCATATCATCCTCCCTAAAATAAGTTGTCGGTTGATGGTTTTTTATCAGTTGTCAGTATATAGCTTCTACCCAAAGCTGAGCTGCTTGTAACGTTTCATATCTACCCCAAAATATAAAAAACATTAGAAAAGGCGAACAAAATGCCCGGTCGAAGACTATATAGTAATATGGCTATTTCAGCATTGAGGAGGCGAGCGTGTATTCCCTTTTAGGCAAGATAGTTGACATTACCGCAAAGAGCGAGAGTGAACCGGGCCATCTCGAAATTAAATTCAAACCTGCGTGCATAATGCCACGTCGCACGGAAGTTCCCGAATGGCTGAAAGATCAGACGTTATTGATTGAACGAACTGTCGGTGACCCGCGAGAGGTCGGATATCCCGGTGACAGTATTATTCTTACTCCTTTGGAATCGAAAAAATGGCTTTATCCTCTGACTGTGTCGCCGGATGTTGCCTATGGAGAATTGCCGAAGTCTATCCATATCGAACTTAAGTGGTGGAAAGATGAAAAAGCACCGGATTATACGGTTCGCGCGAACGGCCGCCAGTTAACCGGAAAACTGGAGAAAAAAGGAGATTCCTTCTACGCGGAGGTCGAGACAGGCCGGTTTTACGATAATGAGCCGAAGCTGCCGGTGGAGTTTGAAGTAACATGTGACAAGATGAAGGTCTGTTCGAGCGCACTGCCTCTCGGAGAGCCGTTCTGTAAGAGAATTCTGCCTGCCGGTGGCGAGCTCTACCGCATCAAGAACGACTGGTATTCGATAAATATCACGGCGGCGGTCAGAGCCGGAGCCTTAATATCGCTTACTGAGAATGGACGCGGATGCGATCACTTTCGAGTGCCCGATAACCTCATTCAGGATTACCTGCTGCATGGAGGTCACTGCGATTGTCTTCAGGAAGGCTGGCACTCACGCAGCCACGGATTCTGGCCGCAGCCGAATAATGCAGGCCTTTCCTGTGCGGGAACAATACGTGAGGACCATTCTACAAAGCTCGTTCTGGATGGATTCATAGATGAGGGCATTGGCCTGAGAACCACTGTGACATATGCGCTGCGGGACGATTTTCCTCTTATATCCTGGCAGCGGAGCTATCACCTGCATCCTAAGAAACCCGACGAAAAGAAAGACAAAAACGCACCGATAAAGGAGCCGATCGATGACGCTATGGTGCTGGGCTGCGGATTTAGAGGCGTATGGATGCTCGATAAGAACAGTAACGGCGGCAGCCGTGTGATATGCTGCGATGGCGATGCTTGCAAGACATTTAGATGCGGAATGAACAGCGATACGATCCACGGCAGGAACNNGCACCCCTGCAGAAAAGAGTATTCCATGTATCTTTTCGACCCTGACTCCAAACCAAGACTCAAGACCTGGTTCGGGCCTATTTCACTTACCCTTGAACCCTGGTGGTCTGTTTCGATGGTCAGGCCGGGCGAAGGTATCGGCCATACCCTCGGACTTACTGCGGGAGAGATATGCGGAGCCGACATAAGCGGCGCATGGGTCGCATGCATGACAAAAACAGAGGGGGGCTTAAGATGCGGTGTAATTGCCAGAACAACCGATGCTCAACCGACGGCTTTGTTTATGCTTGGCGGCAGAAAACAGGAGATCGGTCTGGATAAAGTCCTGATATCGGGACTCGGGCAACTGGCATATGGAGTTGTCGATTTTGAATCAGGCGATATGGACGATGAGTTCGATGTATGCGCAGCCGGTATTGAATCCAGGAGGTTATGATGAACATCTTTGAACCGANNACTCATGAGGAGCGTTGAAACGCCTAAACTGGTGGGATTTGCAGGGATACTGGGAAGTGAATTCAACCTGCCGATACAAGTGGACTGGAACACTCTGGAGTTTGCGATGGGAATAAACTCGTCTTTAGAAGAGTTTTGGAACCGGGTCAAGAGCGTGACCGACCGCGCAGCGCAGTTGGTGCGTGAGTTCGATCTCGATCTATTCCCGGCCGGAGCACATCCGGTTGCTCCGATGTTCAATTCGTCACATATACATGTCGGCACTATTTACGATGAAAGCCTGGGCATCTATATGGAGAGCCAATTGATGCGTTATACGCCTGCTTTTGCGGCTCTTGCGGCCAATTCCCCGTTCACCGAGTGGCGGATTGGGGAGTTCAAAAGCTATCGTGTCCGCCATATCGCTCACGACTGCACGAGGCCCGTCACTCTTCGCGATCCACAGTTTGCACAGCCGGAATGGGGAACCGACGCAGCGCCTAAAATCTATGGCGCGCCGACCCTGGAAGTAAGAATCACCGACTGCGCATCATCCAGGAGATTTCTGGCCGAACTCGCGACTTTTGTAGCGGCATATGTGCATTACCAGGGCACTAAGGTCGAGAAAGCTCACAAGATGACTCCAGAGGAGTATCGCGAGTGCCTTACAAACAGATGGGCTGCGGCCAAATACGGCCTGCAGGCGACATTCAGTTGGCAGGGCAAGCCTAAACCGGCAGTGGAGTTGATAAGCGAAATGCTCGATGAGTGCAGGTCTGAACTTGCGCGGCTCGGCGCAAAGCGGTCTGATCTTTCAATAATCAGTAAGGCGCTTGAAAAGAGGACCTGCCAGGCTGATTTCGTGATGACTCTTTTCGACCATTACCCCGACCCGCATCTGCTGGCTTCTGCTTATGGGAAGTTGGTTCGTCATTGGGAGATGTTCGAAGAATATCTGGAAAACGCGCCGACGCTGGAGCCGGTACCGATGGTCGATAAGGAGGCTGTCATTGCTGAGCATCTTTCCTGGGTGGGTGAAGGCACACACTTCTACAGATTACGCGGGGCCATGCTCTACCCTGCTCCGGCAACCGATGAGATAATCGAGAGCATGATTGAACAGGAGCTTATCAGGCGCGAAGTGACACCTAATTGTGGGACACTTCTTTACAGGGTGAAGTAGAAATTGAATATTTCCATTTCAGAAGCTGATGACATTCAGGTAATCAGAAATCTGATAGTTCTATATATCTACGACCTCTCCGAAATTATGGGATGGGATTGTCCAGACAACGGGCTGTTCGGCGGTTGTGATGAACTTCCCCAGTATTGGGGACAACCGCCGGATAATTCAAACTATGCCTGGCCCAAAAATTGGAAAGGCTATCCATTTCTGATAAGAGTCGATGGCAAACTGGCCGGGTTTGCGTTGGTCAGGCAGCTTGGCAGCGAGCGATCTTATGATATTGGTGAGTTCTTCATACTCCGCAAATATCGCAACAGAGGAATCGGCAGGTACGTCGCGTATAGCCTCTTTGACAGATTCCCAGGCTCATGGCAGGTTGCACAGATGGTTGGAAACACTCCGGCACAAGCATTTTGGCGAAATGTGATCGGTGATTACACAAGTGGCGACTATGCAGACAGCGAAGGCATCGATGATGTGCATGGAATGAAATTGACGATCCAGAGCTTTTCTAACACTGGACTATAGGACCTATCTGTGAGATACTTTAGTAGCAATAACAAGATGAAATAGGGCCTTGAACTCGTATTAACGAATGTGCTTTGAATATACCGGTTTTTAGGCCAGAAAGTGCGATTTACCTCTTTTACATTTTGTTTTACAAAATGCTTTAGCGTAAATTGCTTAGGGGTCGTGATATGTCCAAACCGATTATCGTTCTCACTTCCGGAAGGCGAAATCTATCTACCAAGAGTCAGGCGGCTCAGGATGTCTGGACCGGATGCAATATCAACTATGCAACCTCAGTTCTCCGATCGGGCGGCGTNNGTAGATGATATAGACTCGGTTCATACTACACTAAAAGCAGCCGATGGAATCATATTTACGGGCGGTGGAGACGTAATCTCGCTTATATACGGTGAAGAACCGCACCCGAAGAGCTATTATCAAGACCCTGCGAGAGATGAAATGGAGCTTGCTGCAGCTCAAATGGCAATTGAGATGGGGATGCCGATTCTTGGTATATGCCGAGGCATTCAAGTGCTGAATGTCGCTCTCGGTGGAACACTGGTGCAGGATATCTCGTCTGAGATTCCCAATTCATCGCGGCATTTCTCCGGCGCCCTAACTCCGCTGCTCCTACATAACGTGGATGTTGAAGAAAACACACTCCTGGCTGAGATATTCGGAGAGACCTCGCTTGCAGTCAACAGTTGGCACCATCAGGCAGTGAAAGACCTCGGTAAAGGGCTCAAAATCAACTGCCGGGCTCGTGACGGCGTTATAGAAGGAATTGAATCAAGCGACGGCAAGCCGATTCTCGCGCTACAGTGCCATCCCGAAGAAGTGGCAGCTGATTACCCGATATTCCAGAAACTGTTCGACTGGTTGGTAAAAGAGGCTTCGAAATGAACTCTTTTGTATCGGGACTGAAGTCCCGATACACCAACACCCAACACCCAATACCTCAGTTTGACGAACCTCACAGTCTCGTGATAACCTTGTTGGGCTAAGTAATTCACGGTCGGCCGATTGCATGCCACTATAGTTTTTATATCAGGAATGTACAGTTTACTATCCGTAAATTGCTTAGAACTGGCCTAATGGGTTCTCAGAGGTAAATTTTGATCGGTAATCCCTCAAGAATTAGGAAACACGTACAAAATTACAAATCGCTTCTCTCGCTTGGCGCGGCATGCCTACTCGCCGAACTCGCCTACGCAATACTAAATCTCTCCGCTCTACCGATGTATGTCAAGTTCAGCCTGGATCGCGGGGCTGAGTGGGGCTTTATATTCAGCACATTCCTCCTGACCGAAGCGGTTTCGAGGCCTCCCGCAGGCGCTCTTGGAGACAGAATCGGCAGAAAACCGCTGATGCTCGCCGGGCCAATTATCACAGCGGTCAGCGCCTACCTCACTATAAAACTGCATGGGCCGTTCGTTATTTTGGGGCTGGTCGCCTTAAGGGCTGTCGACGGACTCGGCAGCGGCGCGCTTTGGACGAGCGCGTTTGCAGCGGTGGGAGATATAGTCGGCGAAAAGAACAGAAGCGCGGCGATGAGCGTGCTCAATGTCACCTATATGGGCGGGCTTGCTCTCGGTTTTGTGATGGGCGGTGCGGCAAATGACCTCTTCGGTACCTATACGGCATCTTTTTATCTAGTTTCCATACTGCTGATATTGTCCGCCGCCGTTATGATCTTCACTCTTCCCAGAAATCTGGGCAAGGGGCATCACAGTCAGCCGCTGCACGGCGAACCGCTCGAACTGCCTGCCCTGGAAGACCCTACTGAGTTCAAGTTTACCCATGTCATTCGCAGCTTCAGAGGAGTGCCGGATATGGTGGTACTCGCTCTGGTTACGTTCCTTGGGATGGGAATGCTGACGCCTATAGTTAAGCTGTATTCCGTCGAGCATTTGGGGATGACCGAGGTTCAGTTCGGCCTTTTGGTAGCGCCGGTTGCCGGAGCTATGGGGATATTCGCCGTGCCTTTGGGAAGACTGGGCGACAAATACGGAAAGTGCACGGCGGTTGCATACGGCATACTCTTCAGCGCACTCGCGATGTGGGTGGTCGCTTTATGTAGAAGTGTAACCCTGCTGGCTGCGGCGGGAATAGTTATAGGGATGGGGTTTACTATCGCTTTCCCGGCATGGAACGCGCTGGTCGTATCGGTTACTCCGCGTGAAAGACGGGGTGAAGTGCTGGGCGCCGTGGGTCTTGCGCAGGGGTTGGCTGCTATTGTCGGAGCGAGTCTGGGAGCTTTCATATATTCCAGTGACTTCCTCAGCTTC
>DJHI01000206.1:31858-38201 GCA_002431715.1 Armatimonadetes bacterium UBA5829 | reverse complement strand
CCAAGGCTTGGGATCGTCAACTATAACGTGCCGTTCTGGCTCAGCGCAATGCTGCTGACTCTTGGTTCGATAATTACTTTTATGTGGACATGCAAACGCCACGCGCATCGCGAACCTATGGGCCTCGTAAACGACATGCAGCGCAGGAATGTCGTGATCTTTGCGGTTATCGGGCTCCTCGCGTTGGCTTCATGGATTGGAGTTCGCTATACGATGCCTGAGGCGCCGGATAGGGTCGCATGGGAATGGGTGAGAGATCTTGCAGCCGGCAAACAGTCAAAAGCTTTGCAGCTTGCTTACGAAGGACCTGCCGATAGATGCAGCGGCCGTGATACAACGCGCGATAAAGCCGGACTTTACAGCTCATGGCGAACAAAAAAGCAGATGAGGTACACTGTTATGATCCCGGACCAGGTGACGGACGATCGCGCGGATGTGCCGGTCAAATTCATCTTCCCCGGCAGTAAAACTATAGTTCATCACATCATCCTTTATAAGGCCGGCAGCCAGTGGAAAGTCTGCCGGGTATGGGATAAATGAACCTGTTTTTCGACCTTGACGGCACCCTTACCGACCCGAAGGAAGGGATCGTCAACTGCATCAATCATGCCCTCATGAAGTTCGACATTCCTCCATATGAGCCGTCATCTCTGGAACGTTTCATCGGCCCTCCGTTAAAAGACACATTCAGAACTTTGCTGAGCACAAATGACGATAAAAGGCTGGCGCAGGCTATTGCTTGGTATCGGGAACGGTATTTTGTTGAAGGCTATTTGGAAAACTATGTGTATGAAGGTATTCCACGGCTTCTAAAAAGCCTTGAGGGCAAACACCGACTATTTGTAGCAACATACAAACGCAGTGATATAGCTACGAGTGTCCTCAGGCATTTCAGTCTTGCGCCCTATTTTGAAGATATTTATGGCTGTGATTTGGATATCTCCAAAGCGGAACTGCTCGAAAACATTTTAACCAAACTTAATTTAACTGCAACGGAAAGCATTATGATAGGTGACAGAAAAGGCGATATAGAGGCCGCTCGGGCTAATGGANNATCGGAGTATCATGGGGATACGGAACACGCGAAGAACTGATTTCTAGCTCGCCCGATCATATCGCCTCCAGTCCTGAGGAACTGCTGTGCATGATCGATCATTTTAAAGTTTTGTTGGGCTCGTGATTTAAGCATCAAGAGCCCAACTGTTTTTTAATGTCCAGTAAAGACTAAGTGGCATGTGAAGAGCGTGTCGCCGCTGCCGTTTGGGAACTGTGCACCCGCAAGCACGCCAAATGCATCGGTATACTGATAGTTGAGCCCGACTGACGAGAAATTTTCATCGCCATAGGTATAATCGGCCATGAAGGTCAGTCTGTCATTCATCGCCCTGTCGGCTCCGGCGAACCAGCGGTTATTACCCTCTATTCGCATAATCCCGGCATGGAGTCTGGCGAAGCCAAAATCGTTCATCCCCACGACATACGGGCTCGATTTGAAGTCATTCGCGATATTGGTAGTGCCGATTGCAAGAGCCTGTTTGCCGTCAGCTCGCTGAGCGAACACAAACTTCGCGTTAAGGAGCAAGCTGGGATCCGCGGCCACACTCAGGTCAAAATCGATTCCTGCCTCGAAACGATCCGTAAAGCCATATTCGGTGTTGATAATATTAGTGTCGGCCTCCGATTCCTGCACGGAGCCGTCTATTTGAAACTCTATTCCATAATGCCTGTGGCCCACGGTGTCCGTGGTGGGAATTACGGTCAGTCCACTGTAACAGGCATAGCTCGGCAGCGATGCCAACAGAAACATAATTAAAGAACAAACTACTTTCATTAGATATCCTTTTCCTCCATATTAGGCGATTTACTGTTAGTAAATGCAAGCAACCAACAGTGAATTACTTAGGTCGCTTTGCAGAGCAATAATGAGTAGAATCACACGTGCATTTTCCACACATACAATCGCGTTTTTTGTCTTTGCCGGACAGTGTCCGATAAATCGATCTCACAGCAAACACGCTGCTTGCCGTAACAATCAGTGCGACAGCTATTGCCTCAAGCATAGTTTTCACCTCATCATATTAGTATACGACCCACCTGATAAACGATCAGAGTTACAATGTATGCGATCCCAGTCATACCGAAAAACTGAAAAGCCGCCCACTTCCAGGAGTTGCTCTCGCGCTTTGTAATGGCAAATGTAGCCATGCACGGAGCGCTCAACAGACAGAACAGCATTATGCAAAACGCGTTGAGAGGCGAATAATGCTTACTCAGTTGGCTCCTGAGCGTTGCCGACTCCTCGTCGGCCTCGCCGACCGCAAACACGATCCCGAGTTGAGCAACAAACACCTCCTTGGCGGCAATCGCGCCGATGAGAGCCGTTCCAATACGCCAGTCAAACCCTAAAGGCTTGAGCACAGGCTCCATTGCATGTCCCACGCGTCCCGCGATAGAGTAGCGCATAGTCTCGGCCTGCTGCTGGTCGGCAATTTCGATAAGGCGATCATTCAGAGCGTCACCTTTGAGAGTCTGTCGAGCTTGCACCATCAGTTTTGAGTAATCCCGGTCGAAATGAGTTTTTTGGGGAAAGCTGGAACATACCCAGAGTAGGATAGATATTCCAAGGATGATCGTTCCAGCCTTGGCAAGATACAGCGACGAACGTTCCCACATTTGTATAAGCACACTCTTCACACCCGGCAGGTGGTATGGCGGAAGCTCCATAACAAAGGGCGCGGCATCGCCTTTGAGGAGTGTCGAACTCAAGAGCTTCGCANNCACATACTATAGCCATCACTATGCCGATTATGTGTATGAGCCAGAGCATCGGAGCTCTATATATCTGCGGAAAAAACGCAGGAATGATGAGAGCATATATCGGAAGCCTTGCGCCACAGCTTATCATTGGCACGACCAGCATTGTGATCAGACGGTCGCGCCTGTTTTCCAGTGTGCGAGTGGCCATTATTGCAGGCACGGAGCAGCCGAAGCCTATCACAAATGGGATAAAACTCTTTCCGTGCAGGCCTATCCGACTCATAAACCTGTCCATAATGAACGCCGCCCGCGCCATATATCCACTGTCTTCGAGGATCGCGATCGCTAGAAACAGTAGAATAATGTTTGGTATAAAGACAAGCACGCCGCCTACACCGGCGATTACGCCATCGACCAGCAGCGACTTCAAAACACTCTCAGAACCGCTCGGCCAGAGACCGGATACCGCGCCGCCCAGCCATGTAAAACCGGCATCTATCCAGTCCATCAACGGCGTGCCTAAGGTAAATGTAAGCTGGAACACCAGGTACATAACACCGAGGAAGAGAGGTATGCCGGCGTACTTGTTTGTAAAGACAGAATCAATTCTGTCAGAAAGCGAATTATGCAACAGCGGCGCGCTCCGCACGCTTTGGCGGCATATCTCTGCGATGAACGAGTATCTTTTGTCCGCGATGGCTATCTCGGCAGGCATACCAAGACGAGTATTGATTAGAGCAGCGCTCTTCTCGACCTGAGACAGCACTTCATCAGAAGTCACCTCAGAGATAGCCTGTTCGTCATTCTCGAGAAGCTTTACGGCAAGTCTTCTCAGGTCATACACAGGAACACGCTCATTTTTACTCAAAAGAATCGAAACCGACTCGATCTGCGACTCTATCAGGTCCCCATAGAACACATTTCGGGCCTGAATACGATCCTCTTTTGAAGCCAGCAAGAGCACCGCTTCTAGGAGTTCCTTCGTGCCCTCGTTCTTGGTTCCGACAAGCGGCACGACGGGCACACCGAGCATTTTCGAGAGGCGATCGATATCGATTTTGACGCCTTTCGATACGGCGATGTCCGTCATATTGAGTGCAAGTATCACCGGCAGGCCCATTTCGATAATCTGTGTGGTCAGATACAGATTCCGTTCAAGATTGGATGCGTCCACTATATTGACCACAATATCCGGCCTCTCGTTTACCAGGTGATTGCGCGCAATAAGTTCATCCGCGGCATAGGCCGATAGGCTGTATGCGCCCGGCAGATCGACAATATTTATCTCCGATCCACCTATGCGGCATCTGCCCTCCTTGCGCTCGACGGTAACCCCCGGATAGTTGCCCACATGCTGCCTTGTACCGGTAAGATTATTGAATAGGGTTGTTTTGCCAGTGTTCGGGTTGCCTGCCAGCGCTATATTGACTGACTTTTTAATATCTGTTTGCATTGATATCTCTTCTCCATTTGTTGATAAAGTTAGCCCATGCTTTATAGATTAGCCTTGGCTAACTTTTCAATCAAAAAATATATCAGGGTTTATAAAACATAGATTCTATGGGCGATACCCCAGTCAAGAGCGAGCCTCATATCCTTTACCATAAGTATACATGGACCCTGGTGCGACATGCCGGCCAGTCTGACTTCCACTCCCGGACACAGCCCCATAGCAATGAGACGAGACTTTACATGATGGTCCGCGCGTATGCTTTCAATCACAACACACTGGCCAATATTTGCCATAGCCAACGGCATCGAGCGTTTTTGTACGAGAGATTGCATACATCACCTTATCTTCTTGAGTACGATTCCGGCCGCTTCTTCCTTGCGCAGTGAAAGATGGTAGCCCTTGATTTTGACATCTATCGGATCGCCCATTGGCGCAACTCGCTCCACTTCGACGACAGTACCTGGGGTCGCGCCCATATCCAGCAGACGCCTGCGGATAGTGCCCGCAGCCTCAATGCTCTCTATGGCCCCGCGCTCTCCGGGTTGGATTTCGCTGAGTTTTATCTGCATTGTGTCGGTTTCTCCTCCCTTTTGATAACGTGAAAGGTTTTCCATGCATTGCTTTATGCATGGCTCACAAACATCATAGCTTGCACCACTGTCGCAGTTGTGGGCAAAGCCGTTGACCCAGTTGTTGCCACCGCGGGGGCAGTCTTTAACAAACTGAACAAATCGCACGAGCCGCTCCAGCACCGATTCTGATATTGCATGCTCGAGCTGACAGGCTGTAGACTCGGCAGTCTGCTCGTCAAGCTGCAACACCTCAAACAAAAAACTGTGCAGCGCCTCATGGCGCTTTACTATATTTTCGGCGACAGCGCGACCCTGGGCAGTCAGCGTGACAACATCGTAAGGAGCGTAATGCACCAGATCCTTCTCGGCCAGAAGCCGAAGCGCTCCGGTGACCGATGGTCCCTTCACGGACAGATGTTTTGAAATATCCTTGCTTCGTGCTGCACCTTTGGTCTTTGTTATAAGCAGGATTGCTTCGAGATAGTCTTCAAGACTGGCGCTGAGTGCGTTTGCTGATGTCATTGTCCGTCTCCTGACAAACTTAAAGTTAGGCTCGACTAATATTATAAGCATTGGCAAATTAGATGTCAATAAGTTTCTGCTTTTTTTTCGCGTAGTTTTTTCCAGGTCACATATGGCTGTTCAGTCTCGCTCGGCACTCATTAACTGTAAGCAACAAACACATGTTTCGGTTGCACAGCTATGTAGAAGTGTGGTATAGTAAGTTAAGAATTGAATATCCCAAAGGGGAGTAGCAGCCCGCTCATGCGGGTTCGGCGCGGTCAACAACCGTCACGCGCGTGGGCGCGGGGCTGGCGGCGTCGGCAGATATCTGTAATGCAAGACCTTTGTCCCATACCTAGGGGCGAAGGTCTTTTTTAGTGAATAAAGGATCAACCCAATAAGGAAACATCTGAGAAATAGATTTCTAGGAGATAAAATTGCCATTCGTTGAGTTTACAGGATTACTTTTAATTATTGTCTTTGCGGCTTATCTGCTCAGCCGTGGAGCGGAGGTGCTGGCGGACAAGTGGGGCTGCAATATAGTCGGAAGCCTGGTGTTGGCTCTTTTTACCACGCTGCCTGAGTATGCATTCGTCTTTTGGGCATCGATGAAAGATCAGTATCAAATGGCCGTAGGCTCGGCTATAGGCTCATGCACCATTCTTATAACTCTTGGATATGGAATGGTTATCTGGCTTGCAACCTCAAGATTGAGCAAGAAACCCACTAAAGAGATAGTACTATCCAAAAACACACGAATCGATGCCATTTACCTGATGCTCACGGGCGTGGTTGCATTTATCTTCGTTTTGCGAGGTGATTCACTGACCCTCGGGGAAGGAATCATTCTATCCGTTATTTTTGCCGGATATGTATTTCAGGTTATCAGGAAAAGCAAATCCAACTGCCCGCCGGAGAGCCACACGGTAACCAAAAAGCAGATGATCCGAGCAGGAGTGGAGCTGCTATTAGGCGGCGCGATAGTTTATTTCGCATCGGAGCCTTTTGTAGACTCTATGATACACATCGCCAGTCGGATGAATATCAGCCCTGTGGT
>DJHI01000206.1:28458-31838 GCA_002431715.1 Armatimonadetes bacterium UBA5829 | reverse complement strand
ATCGTACTGGGGCCGATCGCTTCGGAGATGCCTGAAAAACTTACGGCTTATATGATTGTCCTCAAGAACGGTCATAATGCGGAGCTTTCCATCTGTAACTTCATAGGCTCGAAAGTGAATCATAATTCGCTTCTTTTAGCGGTGATGCCGTTTGTGGCGCACTTTAAGGGACATGATGTGGTCAGCAATTTGATGAGCCCTATGTTTGTGATGATGACCGTTCTGACAGTGATTGTCTCCGGACTGCTGGCAAGAGGAAAACTGCGGCAGTGGCAGGGAATCTGTCTGGTAGCGGCTTATATATTGGCTATGACACTCGCGGTGCATCAGCATTAATAAATAATCACATTATTTGCAGATATCGCTTGTTTTGTGGGAACAAACTTGCAGTAAGATCAGTCATATTAACTGCACACCGGTACCGCCTGCCGGGGGAGTGAAATTATGTCTTACTGCATTCTGCAAGACCTGCTGAGTAAAAATCAGCAAAGGTATACAGATCGCGCAGCTTTCGTCAGGGCAGTCTCCCGACTCTCCTGTGCAAGGACAAGAAAAGACGACGTTAAAAAGCAAGCGAAAAAACAACCTTAGAATCACCTGAATAGGTGGACAATACTTTACTTTGCGGAGAGGATATATCCTCTCCTTTTTTGTATTACAGCTACTAGTCCACCTCAATAAAATTCAAGAAATTTATCATATGCTCAGGTGGCTTCTAACATCCAATNNTCTAACTTCTAAACTGGTGGAGGAAGCGTGCCCCCCGCAATGATATCTCCGGTTTTCTCTCAGGTCTAATGAGGCGAATCAGGCCAGGGCATGATGTCCGGCCTGACACAACAAGGCTATCGCCGACGGCGAACGAGTGGTATCAAGCAACCAACGCCACCGGCAAGGGCGAGAATGGAAGAGGGTTCTGGAACGACAGGGGCTTCTAGGAGGTAAATGGTTCCCATGTTGAGATACGACATCTGTATGCTGGTCCCGTCGGCAAGCACCCCTGTTATGCTGCCATAGTATCCACCTANNCCTGCCATAAATCGAGATGGAGCCCTCATTACAAATGGAATTTAGGTTCCCGCCGCGGATAAAGGCGGTGTCTTTGTTCGTGAACTGATAGTCGCCGGTGCTGGCGGCAAATGCGCCACCCATTATGTTTACTGTCCCTATTCCGTTATATATCACCTCGCCCGTACCACTGCCGGAGAACGAACCGCCGTTAATGGTGATTGTGGGATGGGCGTTGTAGTTGGTTGTGTTGTAGATGGTTTTGTGAGGATTGACAATCACTCCTGAGACACTGCCCCCGTTGATGGTGATAGTGGGATTCAGAGATCCGGTGTAGTCTCCGTCAAACCCGCCGATCCGCAGTTGGCTATTGATTCCACCCAAAATCGTGCCGCTGTTGATTACTGTGCTGCCGAAGCTGCCCACAGACCCGACGCGCGATCCTCCGTCAATAAGAAGATTGCCGCCGCACGTGTTGCTGACTCCACCCGCGACCTCAGCGCCGCCCGTAATGATTGAAGTGCAGCCGTAGTACCCGGAGACCAAACCTGAGACCATACTGCCGCCGGTGACGGTGGTGGTAGCTCCGTTCCAGCCCTGGACGTTCTTTACTGAAGCGCCGTCGGTGATAGTCATCTGGCCGCTGAAGTTCGCCATTCCAGAAGACGAAGAGTCAACTCCGCCGCGAACTGTTACGGAGCCGTAGCTCTTCATTGAATATGAATGCCCCTTGAAAGTGCAGTCGATCGCCGTTAGCGAGCCAGAGCTGTTCAGGAAGCCTATGCCTGGATACAATACATAGTCTGTGCCATTGTAGACGTACACATCGCCATCGAACACGGTCCCGTTAGCCGTAACATCGTCGCCATTGTTGACATATGCGGCATTTCCGGGGCTACCGTAGTAGTTCTGGTAGCTGCCGCCGTTCAGGGTAACAGTACTTGCTCCGGCGCTACCGGCCGTCAGAAGAATCATAGCTGCAACTGCGAGTGATGCTCTCATTANNTATTTCTCCTCCACATGTTGAGTGTTGTAGCGTCTGCTCTATGTCAGCTCGCTAATCTACATCATATACCCCTCCTGATGGAATTTGTCAATGGCTGCTATTGCTCACTGAGCGCGAGCCGGGCGAAAACCCCATATTTTTACCAGTAGACGTGATGACTCCTCATGGTCGGGTGACATTGGTGCACCTTTTTGGACTTGGCAAGAGAACTCGTAAGGGCAACAGAGAAAAACAGCGCAAAGAGAGAAAACGGGGGTCTGATGTCAGATTTCGATGGGGAACGAGTCCAAAGGATGGGGGCCGGTCGAATTAGTCTCGAACATTGCCGTTGAGCACGGAATCCACGCGCAAAACGCCGAAAGCGCCGGGCTTCTTTCACCCACATCAGAACATCTTACGCCACTCCTTGGAATCCTTCGCGAAATCCTTCGTTTGATTAGTACTCACGATAGGCTTTCGAGTAGTCATGTTCCAGCTTTGCAGCATGGCCAATGTGCTGGAGTATTTCCTCCAAAGAAATACCTTGGTCTTTCAAGAACATAGCCCCAAGAACTCGATATACGATCTTATCGCCAGAGCTTGTCCAATCTTCCGTAGAATTTCGCTGACGTAGTTTCTCTTCAATTTTCTCAACCCACAGGCAATCTTTTTAAAGCCACTGATGCGTATAATATAAAGAAAGCGAAGTAAGATAACCTCTGATTATGCTTATTCGGTACGTATCCAATCTTCCAATGTTATTTCATAAAAACAATAATCACCGCTAATTTGTGCGCTATCAGGAATTTCCTTGTATTTCGTCTCAAGATAATGCATACCAGATTTTTGCATTACTTTACCGCTCGCAGGATTATCTACATGGTGGTGCGTATGGATTTTAGTAATACCTACTTTATTAAAGGAAAAAGCCAGAACAACTCTGCATGCTTCCGTCATTATGCCTTGATTCCAGAATTTTCTGCTAACAAGGTAGTGTATGGATGCACTCTTTTCTTCGTTGTTTATTTCATCCAAGTAAATGTAACCTATTGCTTCCGATAGCTCCTTAATGACTATTACCCAATGATATTTATCTATTTTGGCATAATCGTTAATCCATTCTTGAAGCAATGATTTCGTTTCTTCGATATTTTCGTGCGGTTTCCAACCCCAAAACCTACTGACTTTTGGATCAGTAACCCAATTACGAAACATATCGTCAGCATCTGTTATTTCATATTTTCTTAGCAGAAGTCTGTCAGTCTCTATGGTCTGAGTTCCAATATGTGTCAAACTGTCCTGCCTCCAATTATATAAATAATCATTAGTTTGTAATATATAAAAAATGCATCCGGCGTTCTCGTTAGAGAGAAACTTTGTTTCGGTT
>DJHI01000206.1:25292-28352 GCA_002431715.1 Armatimonadetes bacterium UBA5829 | reverse complement strand
CGTCCAAAAGAGCATCAACAAAAGCGTCTACGAGCGTATCCTGCATTTTTTATCTCGAGCCGTCGTCTCCTACAGGCGGGATCTTCAGGCTCCAGTTCGTAAGGTGGTCCTCGACAGTTGACGAACTTAAAATATCGAGCAAGTCGGCTAAAATGACACCCGGTTCTATCCACGCCGACCTAGGATAGGCGGATGGCTGCCTAATTAGGCAGCGAGTGCGTAACTATTGTTCGCGTTTACTGTTTTTGCCGCTTTTTACGAGGCCAGCGGCGCCTCGGCTCGCAGCTTAAGCCAACCTCTCCCCTGTCGACACCAATCGCCCCCAAAAGGAGTGTGAACTTAAGCGGAAAACACATACATATTATACCCGATTCCATTTAGACAAACAAACGGGACCGATGAAGATATTGAACTACGTTTTTTTGTCATGCGGTAGTAAAGGTCGCGCTACTACAGGCATCGCGTATTGTGGATAGCCGCGTTTGATCCAAAAAGGATTGTAACTCCATATCTGAGTTAGGAACTCTTCCGGATCACTCTTTTCCGCAGCCAGGATCTCCTCAAGACGTTTTATGATTTCATTATCTTTATCGCGCGATACCCACTCAGCATTGAACATCCGTATATTCGTTTTTAGGCAATATTCCAGTTTTGCACCTGCCAGAAAGACGCGCGTTCCATAAAAATCTCTTGCAATCTTATCTAGCCAATCCATAGGAAAATAGACTGTTCCTTCATTGCCAATATGGCGCCACATCGCAGTATCGCCATCCGACTCAAGACGGTTGAACGATGCATGAAGACCCTCTTTATGTATTCCCAGGATATCAAAATCCCTATTGAACTCGGTTTCATAACCACGATCCTCATAAAGCTCCGTGACCTTCGGCAGGACATCGAGCAAGTTCAGAGTAAATCCGTCAAGGTCATGGTGCTCTCTGAGGAACCGGCTTTTGAGAATGTCAAGCGTGAATCCACCCCAGATATATGTTGTTGTCGCACAAGATGCGGAGATCTCATATATATCCTTTATGAATTCCAGATATCGACGATTATTTGGAGAAATGTCCATGTAGCTCACAAGCACACTAGAAAGGCATAACAACAAAATAACTGAAATTTACAAAGCTGCGGGAATTAACATATGCCTCAAAATGCAAAGGCTCAATTGTTGTCATTATTCCCACAGCTTCAATCTTCTCATTGACAAAAGCTCAGGGAGCTTGAATGGCTCACCCAATAGTACAAAACAGGGTTGAAAACTTCGGGCAGCTACTTCTTTTTGCCGCCTTTCATGGTCTTCTCGATCTTTGCCCAGGTATCGCGCAGTGTGGCGGTGCGGTTGAAGACGGGCTTTTGATCGGTTGAATCGATATCGACGCAGAAGTAACCCTGTCTCTCAAACTGATATCTCGTGCCGGGCTCAGCGCCGACCACACTCGGCTCCACCATGCAGGTTGTTACCTTAAGCGAATCCGGGTTCAGATTAGACAGCCAGTCCTGTTCATCCTCCACATCGTCCGGGTTCGGCTTCATAAAGAGATGGTCATAAAGACGCACCTCAGCTTCGACCGCTCGATCCGCCGCTACCCAGTGCAAAGTCGCCTTAACCTTGCGGCCGTCAGGAGCATCCCCTCCGTGTGTCTCAGGATCATACGTGCAGTGCAATTCGGTTATCTCGCCACTTGCGTCCTTTATTACATCAACGCACTTGATAAAATACGCATTTCTCAAGCGAACCTCGCGGCCTGGAGCCAGCCTGAAGAACTTCGGCGGAGGGTCCTCGCGGAAGTCATCGCGTTCTATATAAAGCTCGCGAGAAAACGGCACTTTACGAGTACCAGCATCAGGGTCCTCAGGATTGTTGATTACATCAAGCTCTTCGGACTGTCCCTCAGGATAGTTGACCAGCACGACCTTAAGTGGGTCTAAAACGGCCATCACACGCGGCGCTCTCTTATTCAAATCATCACGAACACAATCTTCAAGAACAGCGACATCTACGACACTATCGGTCTTGGCGACACCGATCCTGCCGCAAAACTCCTTGATCGCTTCTGGTGTATATCCTCTTCGGCGCAACCCAGCAAGAGTTGGCAGTCTGGGATCGTCATATCCACTTACATAACCGCCGCTCACAAGCTCTATAAACCGGCGCTTGCTCATGACCGTATAGGAAAGATTCAACCGGGCGAACTCTATCTGGCGAGGATGATATATGTCGAGTTGATCTAAAAACCAATCATACAACGGTCGGTGGATNNGAATGGGTTACTCCCTCTATAGAGTCTTCCAGGCCATGAGCCCAGTCGTACATCGGATATATGCACCATTTATCGCCCTGTCGATGGTGCTCGGCATGGCGAATCCGATACATTATAGGGTCGCGCAGATTGAGATTCGGCGAGGCCATGTCTATCTTTGCGCGCAGAGTCCTCGAACCATCTGGAAACTCACCCGCACGCATTCTTTGGAAGAGATCGAGGTTCTCCTCTGTGCTGCGGTTTCTGTAAGGGCTTTCTTTGCCCGGCTCAGTCGGAGCGCCGCGCATCTCAATGACCTCTTCAGGCGAGAGATCGCAGACATAGGCTTTTCCTTTTTTGACAAGATCTATCGCCCACTCATACATCTGCTCGAAGTAATCGGAACCGAAAAAGAGCCTGTCGTCCCAATCCGCACCCAGCCAGTGCACATCTTCGATTATTGCGTCGACAAACTCCTGCTCTTCCTTGGTGGGATTTGTATCATCGAATCGCAGGTTGAACTTGCCGCCGAATTCCTGAGCGACACCGTAATCGATCCATATGGCCTTTGCATGGCCTATATGGAGATAAGCGTTCGGCTCGGGAGGAAACCTGGTATGCACGTGATCGAATCTTCCCTCGCGCAGGTCTTCTTTGACAGCCTCGCGAATGAAGTCGGTTGATGTAGATGGGGTTGGGTTGTTATCATTCATATTTTATTCAGCTTTCTCGCCTAAATTCGGACGACTAATTTTTGCACATTATGTGCGGACGGTCAAGGTCAATAATTAGCACGACATGAAATAAAAATTGCTCC
>DJHI01000206.1:0-25224 GCA_002431715.1 Armatimonadetes bacterium UBA5829 | reverse complement strand
TAAGCAATTCGGAGCAATTTCGTATATTCGACAATATGATGCTATTGCAGCATCTATTACTACTTAACGGTAGTTGTAGTTTTGGAGGCCGGTTGGAGCTTCTCTTCGAGGCTCGCGGTGGCTTCCTTCTTGATCTTGTCTACAATCGGCTTGTATCGCTCAGCGTTCACAACAATATCAGCATCTTTTGTGAATTTCTGCATGTCCTGTCTGAATGTGCCCTGCTGAGCGCCTTTAGCGACTGCCATCTGCTCACGAATCATATCTTTGACGTCTTTGTAGCTCTGGATGTGTTCCGGTCGCTTTCGCTCCGCCTTTACTATGACCCACTTTTCTCCATCCTTAAACGGCTGGGAGAACTTTCCCATCTCAAGAGAGANNTTTCTGAATCCGTCTCCAAGGTCGGTATCGTTCTTACCGCACCATCTAAACTTACCCTGGTTCTGCTTGAGCAGCGGGATATCATTGGTCTTCATAGCAACCGTGTTGAAGTCGGTTCCACCGGAAACCATCTTATAAGCTTTATCAATGGCACTCTTGTTCGAGTTGATAATGATGCTCACAAATACCTGCTCAGGTCTCTTGAACGGAGAATTCTTTTGAGCAAGAGCCTGCTCGTATGCCTTTTTGACATCAGCTTCAGGTATAACGACACCCTTAGAGACCACGTTAACAAGAGCCTGCTGTATGGTAAGCTGCTTCTTCAGGTCTTCCATATTCATACCACGAGAAGCAAGAGCCTTAGCAAGATCGTTGCCGCTCTCTTTTTTTATGGTGGCAATTTTCTTGTTGATCTGATCTTCCGTCGGGGCAACGCCCTCTTTCTTTGCCAGCTCGGCAATGAGCTTTTCACCAATGATCTGCTCGATCACATACTGACCGGCCATTTTAGTGCCCTGCTGTGTCTGCACGGGCACCTGCTCAAGTCTTGAGATAAATTCTTCTCTTGAGACTTTCTCGCCATTTACCTTTACCATGCCTTTTCTTCCGCAGCCGGCGAGCAAGGTGCCAAAGATCGCTAGTACCACTAACGCAACCAGGCTAAATCTTATTTTCTGCATTAAATGAGCTCCTCTCAAAATTGAGTCAAAATTGAAAGTCAAAAGCTGGAAAACTACGGTTAATGGAACAAGGCCATATCGCGCTGCAAATACCCGCGCAGTCTCAAGACCGCCTGCGTGTGAAGCTGATAAACCCTGGACTCCGATACTTCAAGTATCTTACCGATCTCCTTAAACGTCAGACCTTCATAATAGTAAAGTGCAATAACCAGTTTTTCTCGGTCCGGAAGCCTATCTATGCCCTCACCGAGTGATTCTTTCATCGCGGCCGATTCGACATCTCCCGACGTATCAGCCGACTCATCACACACAACATCAGCTAAATGAATCTTCTCATTGCCTTCGCTTGAAAGGACAATGTCATCCAGACTCAAAAGCGATGCGCGACCCGTATCGGCAAGCAGCACATGGAAGGAGTCTATCTCCAATCCCATGGCTTCCGCCACTTCCTCTTCCGTAGCCGGTCTGCCGAGGTGACTCTCAAGCTCCAGGTAGGTTCGTTCGAGAGCCTTCACTCTCTCCCTCACGGACCGCGGAACCCAGTCCTCCTCGCGCAGCATCTCCAGAATAGCTCCACGGATCAGCGCGATGGCATAGGTCTCAAATTTGACTTCACGTTTAGTATCAAACTGATCGATGGCCTTTATAAGCCCGATAATACCCGCGCTGATAAGGTCATCACGTTCAACATTTGGAGGCAGGCTAGTGACTACTCTGCCGGCGGTGATCTTCACCAAATACGCATAATGCTGGATCAGCGTATCTCGCGCTTTAACATCTCCGCCAACTTTGTACCGGTGCCAGACCACCTGTAGATTAGGTGCGCTCATTGACAAACTTCCCGCCCATCTATTTTAGTGGTACGAGCCTAATTGTACAAGACACACCAGTCCCTGTCAAATGAAGAGCTTGAAATACCTGTCTCGCTTGTCAAACTCTAATACGTGCGTCCATATCGACAAGATTCCCGGGAAAACAAGTTCTTGCGGAATACTCTAACTTTTTTATCGGTAGGATTGGTCTGGAGATTAAGGTCAATTTGAACGGAGGACAATGTAAACAATCTCAGGAGGGCAAAACAGGCGGATATGCAGCCGGCTTGTGCCTATACCACGGTTGACGAAGAGCACGCTATCACCGACATCCGCCTTTATCAGTTTTTTCAACTTTTCAGGCGTATATAATCCGTCGTTGAGCTTTTGATTGGCGCGCATATGCGTCCAGAACTGGTTCACTCCGGGTATACGCACCTGGCCGCCGTGAGTATGACCGGCCAAAACCAGATCAGCTCCTCTGGTTATACCTTGCAGCGCGACTGACGGGCAGTGGGTTGAATAGATTATAAAATCATTAGGATCGATGCCATCGAAAGCAGTATCAAAATCGGCAAGGCGCGAATATGCATCGTNNACTTTGACCATCTCTGGTGATCCTGTTCGATGAATTGACCAGCATGTTGAGCCCATCAAAGGTGAGAGCCTCACGCAATATTTGAGGACTCACCCACGGCTTATGTTCGGAATTCCCCAGTACGGCGAAAAGCGGATCCCGATGCTTAATTACCGAACATACCCTGCGGAATATGTCGGAGGCTCTGGGTTGAGAGGTAATATCTCCGGTCACCACGCATGTATCGACCTCACGCTTACCTATGATCTCCATAGTGCGCTTTTCTAATAGGCCGAGTTTGGTAAGATGAAGGTCGGAAATATGCAGGATCGTATAGCCGTCGAAGGCGGAGGGCAGGTTAGAGAATTTGAGTTCGATCTCCCTTACCTGCAGGTTGAACTGCTCAAAGAGCGTCATGTATCCACCCAGCCCTGCTGCCAGAGCTCCGGCGATTGAATATATTACACCAGCTTCCAATTATCCGAGGGTTTCCAAAAAACCACTGACCTCGCGGAAAAGATAATCATATGCCGCATCCATCTTGGACTCGACGGCCGTAAGGTCATTGAAAGGTGACGGATGCTGCACATCGAGTTCGATGTAAAGCTGGTTGAGGTCGCTGAAAAAAGGTTCGATTTTAAGCTCGTGCACTCCATCCTGATGCAGGATAACCCGCATTCCAACACCCTGCCTGCCCGGGCCGAGCAGATCGAGATTGTCCTTTATGGACGAGAACGCAGAACCTTCTAAAAGCTCAGCGGCATTTCGACCGCCGTCGACGGGCAAAAAGGCAGTCAGCTTGATCCCGAAAGTCATAAATTGAGGGACTTTCAGTCTCTCCTGTGCCATCTTGAAAAGGTCCAGAGCCTTTTCTTTTGAAGACTGGAAATAGTCGACATTGTCATTGACCTGCATGCGGGTGGCTTGAATGAAGAAATCTCCGCTGGGATTGGCCATTCNNTTCGCGCACCATCAGGCAGGTGTTGAAGGGTCTGAAAGGGATAACGTTCGGTTATATCGGCATATACTCTATTGACCTGCTGGGGCTGCAGTTTATAAGGCGGATAAACAACCCCCGCTGTCATTCTTCGGCAATTGAGAAGTTGAGTTTTCATAGCTCTCCACATGATAGTAAAATCGATTGATTGTACATCACGAGCAGCACGCCGTCAATAGCTCATGCTGCCGTTTCTCTGGAAATGGGCCTGTAACAAACACGTTGCAGGCCCACCAAAGCTATTCGACTTCTTCTATGTTATATTCCCTGTTGCCAAGGCCGAGTTTCGCTGTCTCCTCGACCTGAAGGTATGGGTCCTTGCTGTGAATTTTACGCAGCAGGTGGCCATCGATGTCATCGCGGACGATCAGCGGATGCGGGAGGGTACCCTCAATGAAGTTTTCTGTCTTGATCGAATCGATAGAGGCCTGCTCGACCGAGACTATATCCGTCCCGGCAAAAATCCCTACATCCGGCACAATCGCCGGAGATGAGAATCCCCAGCAGTCGCAGACCGGCGTTATGTTGGTCATGTGGTTTACAAATAGGACGCGGTTCTCTTCAAATGTCTCTAGACACGCCTTTGTCGCCAGGGCCATGCCGATCTGGAAGTTTTGAACCGCTTCCTGACGAAGCTTCAGCGCGCCTGTCGGACAGACCCGCACGCAGTGCATGCAGTACCTGCAGTGATGCGAGAATATGTTGAGGCTGCCGTCCTCTTTGAACGTAAGAGCGCCCGTAGGACAGTTATCGCGGCAGAGATAGCAGCGGGTACATAGTTCGGAATTCCACTCGAAATCAGTGTCGCCAAGCGCATGAATCGATCCCCGGGTGCTGCAGGTGAAATTGCCCATTGCGATATTTTTTATTGCGCCACCAAACCCGCTCATGCCGTGACCCTTGCCGTGGCTGTATACGATCATTGCGTCGGCGTGATATATCTCACCGCACATATGGGCCTCTTTGAACGTGCGGTAGCCTATCGGAACAGTAACAAAATAACCCTCATTAATACCGGCGGCGGGAACCACAGGCACTCCAAGAACTTCCTGGGTATACCCCCTGGCTATCGCACCGGGAATGGCGGGAGTGCCGTCGGTAACAAAGGGTCTACCACCGGCGTCTTTGATCGCCTTAACAAGCATCCGCACAAAGAGCGGAGGTATGGTTGTATATCCATAATGGCCGCCTAAGTGCATCTTTATGGCGACCGATTTATCCGCGAACATATCGGCAAGCGGATACTTATCAAGCATCCGCTTGAATTTCGCGGGCAGGCTTGCATCCGCCCTCAGTTCGCGCACCTTCGCCGAAGCAAACAGAACTCTACTCATGTACTCAATCCTTGTAAATAATCAAGATCGAACCGGGTGTTATTACCCCAAATCCACAGGCGGCACATCCACCGGTATCCCGCCGTTGCGCATCGACTGAGCGGCGCAGCAGCCCGCGGCGACACTCATGCGGCCATCCAGGGGTGAAGCGATCGGTTGTTTGCCGTCTATGATATAGTCCAAGAAGGCATCGGTAATAATAGGGTCGGCTCCTGCGTGGGTGCCTTCGGACTTCTTGATCTTGTAGGTCCTGTTCGAGAGCTCCCGAAAATCGTTGGTGCGGCGGGTCTTCATCCAGACTTTATTCTTCCTTTCGGAGGATTCTATACTTCCCTCGGTGCCGATGAAGACATAATTTCGCTCATCATCAGGGGTGAAGTGACATTCGAGATAAGCGGCCTTTACGCCCGATTCGAGCTGCATGAGCATAAAGTTGTTGTCCTCAATATCCACTTCCTCGCGCTTGGCGCACTGAATGAGGTGTTCGAAATGAGGTGTCTCAGCCAGACAGGTCTTCGCCTCATCACACTCGCGGCAGTTGAGATCGTTAGGTTTATTGCCGCCGAAGAAGTCCATATTGCCGAACGCGGTCACACGCTTGGTGTACGAGCCGCAAATCCAGTGAACGATATCGATATCGTGTGAACCTTTCTGCAGAAGAAGAGAGGTGCAGTTCTTTTTAGTTGCATGCCAGTCATGGAAATACCAGTGGCTTCCGCTCCACACGAAGTGACGGACCCAGGCGGCCTTAATCTGGCCTATGGCTCCCGAATCGACAATCTCTTTCATGGTGCGATAGATGTTCATGCACCGCATATTGAATCCGACCATCAGCTTTTTGCCGGATTCTTTCTCCGCGCGCATTATATTATCGCAGTTCTCGATAGTGATCGACATCGGCTTCTCAAGATAGACATGCTTACCTGCCTGCAGAGCAGCAATCGCGTGTTCCTCATGCATAAAATCAGGCGATGCAACCAAAACTGCATCGATATCTTTTCTCTCTACCAGCTCTCGATAATCGAGAGTTGTGAAAGTGGATTCCCCAAATCTCTCCTTAAAATCCGCCAGGTTCTTTTCCTTAACATCAGCTCCTGCCACTACTTCAGCTCGGCTGCTCTCTTTCCATTCATTGGCGATAGTACCTCGCCCACATACTCCGATAACACCTATTCTTACTTTGTCCACTGCCATTTCCTCTCGGTAAATGTAAGGTTTTACGAGGCCTTATCGGCCTCAAGCACTTTGACTACTTTAGCATACAGGTTCACTAAAGGCAACTATAAATTCGAANNCAATCGAAAACTCTAGCATTGGAACCAGAGATTCATTCGGGAGGCTCTATTGTATAAAACAATCGGCATCATAATCGCTATTACAATTGCTGTGTGTATATCGGGCTGCGGAGGAGGCGGTTCATCGGATAGAGTCACGGAAGTCAGTGTGACATCGGATGGTCTTACTTCGAGAGACATCTCCATAACCCATGGAGACAAGGTAATCTGGACCAACAATACCGGTTCCACCATTAAAATAGCCAGTGGGACTCTTACAGCACCGGATGACACCCCGAGTACGACAACCATATCCATAAACGCAAACGGGACATTCTCATCAAATGATGAAGAGTCTGACCTCGGGGACATATACAAATGGAAGAATAACAAGACAACCAGCGTAACGGTTGAGCTACTTGATGAGAGTGGAAGCATTATCGAAAGTATTCCACTCGATTCGGGAGCAGAAGGCAGTTATTCCGATTTTCCACGGGCAGGAATATATACTTTCAGGCTTGCGGATGCGGATGATATGACTGGTACGATCACTCTACTCGGTTCTCCCTCGCCTGACGGCACTTTCACGAGCGGCAGCATAACCGCCGGTCATACTTATTCGACAATAATCTTTTCCACAGGCAAGCAGAGTTACTACGTCCTGGTCGGCTCTTCGGAGACGAGCCATATAACAGGAAAGATTACGGTGGAATGACTCACACTATCTTTTCGCGGATTATGGCGCTCGCGTAGTCCATCAGCATAACCACACCTGCGATAAGCCATATTGCAGTAGCAGCTTGACGCCACTGCAGCAGGTTCATATACTAGATAAGCTGATAACCGATGCCGCCGCCGCCGACCAGACCTATTACAGTCGCCATGCGAACGTTTATATCCCAGCGATAAAGCGTAAATGCAATAAACTGCGGCACCACCTGAGGCACGACCGCATAGACCACCGTCTGCAGATCGTTAGCTCCGGTCGATTTGATCGCCTCTATCGGGCCGTGCTCGATGCTCTCTATCGCTTCGGAGTAGAGCTTGCCGAGTGCGCCGATTCCGTGGATGGCAAGAGCCAACACGCCCGCAAACGGCCCTATTCCCACTGCCGCAACCGCTATTACAGCGATTATAAGCACCTCGACCGATCTGAGAACACTGAACATCACTCTGACCAGGCCATAGACAGCCCGACAGAAGGCATTTCCAGACATCAGGTTCCTGGCTCCCAAAAAGCTTAAGGGCAGCGCAAAGATCAGAGAAAGAGCCGTCCCTATAAACGCGAGATAAATGGTCTCGAACATCCTTGGAGCGGCATCTTTAAGCGTGCTGCTGAGGCTCCACCCGCCCGTCGGAACCACCATGCGCGCCTGCACGAAATAATCGCCCGGGATATATCTGTCATTGACAAATTTCATCTCGAACCGACCGTTTTTGTCCGTATGGAACGAACCGGCCGGTATCTCATCGGCTCCGAGAAGGATCATCGAGCCTTTCGACTGGGGTGTAAAGTCGACGCCGGTAACGGTGATGATGGTGCCTTTTTCGACCTTGCTCGGACTCAGGGTGATACTCGGCTCTCCATGCTTTACAGCGGGCTGCTTAATTGATGCAGGCGCGCCGGGTCCGATAACGATATACTTTGCGGTAGCGGTTATCTGCCTGGTCTTTTGGGAAATGAAGTCGGGCTTGCCCAGCCCCGAGACGATATTGCCGATTACTTTTCTCTGCTCGCCCTGGAACGACGGGATGTGGATGTCGGTCACTTTCCAGGATACTATCAAGTTCAAAATCAATATCAGAATGATTGGAGCTGCTGTTGAAACCCGGATGCCCTTTGCCAGTGAAAACGCATCCCATATATTCCAGAGCCAGATGAGGCCCATAACGCCGATCAACCACTGCGCGCCGACTCCATAAAAAAGAGCCGCCTGAGCGGTGAGGCCAATGAGTATTACCAGGCCTCGCCTCCACTCATGAGAATATATCTGCCCCAGCCCCGGCAGGATGGCCGACAAAACAGCCGCAATTATGGAGTTTTTTTGATCTTTGCCATTCATCAGGCTATCTCCACCTGCACCGCATCCTCGCCATAGATCTCTTTGAACCTTGCATCATCTATCTCATCGGGAGTTCCATCAAAGACGACTTTTCCCGCCTTTAGCGCGATTACGCGATGAGCATAGCGCCTTGCCAGGCTCAGGAAGTGGAGGTTACAGAGCACGGTCATGCCATCATGCTTATTCATCTGTTCGAGATGGTCGAGGACGATATGGGCGGTCGCGGGATCGAGCGACGCTACGGGCTCGTCCGCAAGAATCAACTCGGGTTTTTGCATCAGAGCGCGGGCTATCCCCACTCGCTGCTGCTGACCGCCCGAAAGCGAATCGGCCCGTTCATGCTCTTTTTCCAGAAGTCCAACACGGGCGAGATTTGACCTTGCATCCGCAAGATCATCATTGCCGAACATATGAACGAGGCTCGCGGCCGGGTTCGTATACCCCAGCCTGCCGCTGAGGACATTGGTCAGCACACTCGAACGTTTGACCAGGTTGAAGTGCTGGAAGACCATTGCAATTTTTCGCCGGATCGGCCTGAGGTCTTTAGCGGCGGTGATCTCCACGTCATCGAGGAAAATCCGGCCCGAAGTGGGCTCGATGAGGCGATTGATGCACCTGAGAAGAGTGCTTTTCCCCGAGCCTGACAGCCCGATTACGGCGACAAACTGACCATTCGGCACATCAAGCGATATGCCGTCAAGCGCCTTGGTTCCATTCGGATATATTTTTGTCAGGTTCTCAATTCTAAGCATGTTCTAGTTCAAAATGAAAAGCTAGATAACAGATCACAGTTAATGAGTGCTAAGTAAGCATGCTGAGCCCGTCGAAGCATGCGGATAATTATACACATAGATTGAAATTTACCGCACCCTTCGACAAAGCTCAGGATGCTGGACAGTATATCTCTTCCTGGGTCAGGATTTCCGAATCCTGACCCTGACCGAGCAGTGGCGATTCGGAAATCACCACCAAGTATCAGTAGGTTAGTTTCGCGCTTTCGCAATTAGTGAGGCTTTGATATATTATGGCAATCAAAAAACAGGAAAACAGCCCCATCGGGGCGGTGATGGTCGCAGGCGGCGGCATCGCGGGTATTCAGGCATCGCTTGACCTTGCGAACTCCGGTTACAAGGTTTATCTGGTTGAGAAATCGCCGTCGGTGGGCGGCAAGATGGCTCAGCTCGATAAGACCTTCCCTACAGGCGACTGCGCCACATGTATCATATCGCCGAAGCTGGTCGAATGCGCGCGTAACCTTAATATCGAGATCATTCCACAGTCCCAGGTAGATGAGTTCAAGGGTGAGCCGGGAAACTTCAAGGTAAAGCTGAAGCAGAGGGCGCGGTTTATCGATGTAAATAAGTGCAGTGCCTGTGGAGACTGCGAAAAAGTCTGCCCAATCAGCGTGCCTGATCCTTTCAATAGAGGCCTTTCGAAGCATGCGGCAATCCACAAAGTAACCGCCCAGGCTGTTCCTAATGCCTATGTAATTGAAAAGCGCGACCGGCCTCCGTGCGTGAGCGCATGCCCCATGGGCCAGAACGTGCAGGCCTATGTCGCTCTCATTGCTAAAGGCAAATTTGCAGAGGCTGCTGAGATTATCCGGCGCGATAATCCGCTTCCGCTTATCTGCGGCTACGTCTGCCACAGACCATGTGAAACCGAGTGCCAGCAGGCACGTTATGGCGAGGGTGTTTCTATCAGGAACTTGAAGCGCTTTGCTATCGAGAAAGCAGAAAGCGAAGAGCAGAGAGCAGAGGATGCCGAGACTGCTACTCCCTCTCCCCTGGCGGGAGAGGGTTGGGGTGAGGGGGAATTCCGTTGTTTCGGGACACCCTTGTCNNGGGGGAAAAGTCCAACACCCAACACCTATCACCCGCGACCGCCAAGGTCGCGATTATTGGCTCGGGTCCCGCCGGTCTTGCCGCGGCGGATTATCTGGTTCGAAAGGGCTATGGCGTCACTATCTTCGAAGCGGCTGCCAAGCCCGGCGGTATGATGCGAGCGGGTATCCCTGATTTCCGTCTTCCGCGCGAGGTTCTCGATAGCCAGATCATGAACATTCTCGATCTTGGCGTGGAGCTTAAATGCAATTCGCCTATCGGTTCCGACACCACAATCGATAGCCTTCTTGAGAGTGGATACAAAGCAGTCTTCGCTGCTGTAGGCGCTCAAAAGAGCACCGATCTGGGCATCAAGGGCGAAGAGTTAAAGGGCGTCCGTCCGGGAATTGAGTTCATCAAACAGGTAAATCTTGGTGAAAAGGTAGCCCTTGGCGGTAAGGTTGCGGTAATCGGCGCGGGCAACGCAGCAATGGATATCGCCCGCACGGCTGTCCGATTAGGCGTTAAAGATGTCACAATCGTCTACCGCCGAACCAAACGCGAGATGCCTGCCGACCCTGTCGAGGTGGAGGATGCTATTAAAGAGGGCGTGAAGTTCGTTTTCCTTACCAATCCCAAGCGATTCGTCGGCAAAGACGGCAAGCTCACCGGCATAGAGTGCCTTACAATGAAGCTTTCCGATGAGCGCGACGCATCCGGCCGCAGAAAGCCTGTCGCGGTCGAGGGTTCCGAGCACATCATAGAGTGCGATGATGCCATCCTAGCCACGGGTCAGAGAGTCGATCTAGGCTTCATGACCGGCTGCGAACTCGGCGTCAACAAATGGGGTCTGCTCAATGTCGATAGAGTCACCCTTGCAACCGACAAGCCGGGCGTGTTTGCAGGCGGTGACGTGGTCGCAGGCGCGGGAACTCTGAGCGAGGCAGTCGCGGCGGGTAAGCGTGCAGCTGTTTCCATAGAGAGATATTTGAACGATGAAGATATGGCCGAGGGACGCGATGCCGAGAGCCGTATCTGGACTGATGATAAGCACCGCGAACTTGAGCTTGCTCAGAGACGCGAAAAGAGGCTTAAAAGTGCTCGTGTTCAGCCCGACGAGCCGCATGGCTCGTATTCCGAAGCCAAGGCGATTGAAGAGGCCAGCCGGTGTCTTGCTTGCGGAGTCTGCTGCGAGTGCGGCGAATGCGTGAAGGCATGCCTTGCCAAAGCAATCGATCATGATATGAAAGATACCTATCGTGATTTGGAGGTCGGCGCGGTGGTGCTGGCTCCAGGTTATGAGGAGTTTGACGCCACTCTCCGAGGCGAATTCGGCTTTGGACGCTATGAAAACGTGGTCACAAACGTCCAATTTGAGCGCCTTTTGAGTGCAGGCGGGCCGTTTGCGGGCCATTTGCAGCGAATATCGGACGGAAAAGAACCGAAAAAAATAGCCTTTACCCAGTGTGTAGGCTCACGTGACGCATCCAATAACCGCGCATACTGCTCATCGGTATGCTGCATGGCCGCGATCAAAGAGTGCGTAGTCGCGATGGATCACACACCCGGGCTTGAGACAACAATCTTCTATACCGACATCAGAGCCTTCGGTAAAGATTTCGACAGGTATTATGAGCGTGCAAAGGCAGGCGGGGTGCGGTTCGAGCGCAGTCAGATATCGCGAGTGGTCGAGATACCCGATACGAAGATGCTGAGGCTTTCCTATATCAAAGACGGCGTCCCGGTCGATGATGAGTTCGATATGGTTGTTCTCTCCACAGGTATGCGGCCGAGTGACGAGGCTCTGCGAACTGCTAAGGCTATGGGAATCGAGCTTAATGAGTGCGGTTTCTGCAAATCCGACCAATTTGCGCCGGTCGCAACGAGCCGCGAGGGAGTCTTCGTTGCGGGCGCATTCCAGGAGCCAAAGGATATTCCTGAGACCGTTACCCAGGCGAGCGCCGCAGCAGCTATGGCGATGGAACTTCTTTCGAGTGCGCGCGGGACTCTTGTCACCAAAAAAGAGTATCCTATGGAGCGCGATGTAGAGGATGAACCGGCCAGAATAGGCGTTTTTATATGCCACTGCGGAATCAATATCGCGAGCGTGGTGGATGTCGAAAAAGTTGTTGAGGCAGCTAAAGGCCTGCCCAATGTCGTCTATTCCGATCATCAGATATATGCCTGTGCGGACAATACTCAGGAGCATATGAAACAGATCATCAACGAATACGGTCTGAACCGCTTGATCGTTGCGTCCTGCACTCCGCGAACCCATGAGGCTCTCTTCAGGGAGACCGCGCGCGAATGCGGTCTTAACCCTTACCTCGTGGACATGGCAAATATCAGAGACCAATGTTCCTGGGTGCATTCAAAGGACTCTGAGGCAGCCACTGCCAAAGCGATCGATCTGGTGACTATGGCAGTCGGCAGGTCGGCAAAGCTGATAGCTCTTACCACAGAAGAAATGCCTGTGGTTCAGTCGGCTCTGGTAATAGGCGGCGGCCCCAGCGGCATGAGCGCGGCCTTGAGCCTTGCCAAACAGGGATTTATGGTCAATCTGATCGAGAAGTCGGATTCGCTCGGCGGCAGGCTCGCTCCCGGCAAGTTTAAGGATCAGCTTATTGCGGAGATTCAGAAGCATCCTTTGATCAGGACGCTCCTTTCATTGAAGGTTGAAAAACTCGAAGGGTTTGTCGGTAACTTCACCAGTCATGTCAGGACACCCGACGGCATGATCGATATCGAGCACGGCGCGCTGCTGGTTGCGACAGGCGGCAGGCAGTATAACCCGACCGAATATCTCTACGGCCAGGACAAGCGCGTTCTCACTCAGCGTGAGCTTGAGAACCGTTTTGGAGCGGTGAGCGAGCTTCCGGCAAGACCGGCAGTTGCGATGATCCAATGCGTCGGCTCGCGCAACGAGGAGAGGCCGTTCTGCAGCCGGTCGTGCTGCACGGACGCCGTGAAGAACGCGATTCGCATTAAAGAGATGCGGCAAGACGCGAAGGTGGTCGTGCTGTATCGCGACATGCGCACCTATGGCAGTAATGAGCTTCTTTACCAGAAAGCCCGTGAGATGGGCGTCATATTCCTGAGATACGAGCCGGAGAACCCGCCGGAGGTCACGGGCGGCGAGAAGCTGACTCTGAAGTTTATGGAAACCGAGCTTAAGATGCCGGTGGAGATGAATATAGACATGCTGCTTCTCTCGGTTGGGACATCTCCTGCGATTGAAAACCAGGAGGTATCCGACCTTGCGAAGCTTCCGCTCAATGCGGACGGTTTCTTCCTTGAGGCGCATGTAAAGCTTAGACCTGTAGACTTTGCCTCGGAGGGCATCTTCCTGTGCGGAAGCGCTCATTCGCCTAAGAATACTGCTGAGAATATTCAGCAGGGCAGAGCGGCTGCGGGTCGTGCGGCAACTATTATTTCCAGGAAGACCATGACAGTCGGCGGCCAGGTGAGTGTTGTAGACACCAGGAAGTGCGTCTCCTGCCTGACGTGCGTTAAAGTCTGTCCTTACGGCGCACCGTCGGTCAGCGAGAAGAATGGTAAGAACCGAGTCGAGATAGAGGCGGCAAAGTGCATGGGATGCGGAAGCTGCGCGTCGGCTTGCCCTGCCAAGGCCATCGAGCTGCATCACTTTATGGATAAGCAGGTGAAATCCGCTATTGAGGCGCTTTTAGGAGAGGTAATCGGTTAACATGGACAATTTCGAACCGAAAATACTGGCTCTGTGCTGTCATTACTGCGCATATGCCGCCGCGGACCTTGCCGGGTCGATGCGATTGCAGTATCCGGCGAATGTCCGGGTCCTGCGGCTGCCGTGCACGGGAAAAGTGGACCCGAGCTATATAATGACTGCATTTGAGATGGGAATAGACGGCGTCCTCGTGGCTGGATGCCTTGAGGGCGGATGTCACTTCCAGGAAGGCAACCTTCGAGCCAAAAAGCGAGTGGGTCTTGTTCGGGATATGCTCGAAGAGGCGGGAATAGAAAAGGACAGGCTGGAGATGTTCAATCTCTCCTCGGCCGAGGGTCCACGATTTGCTGAGATAGTCGGTATAATGACCGAGCGTATAAAGAAACTGGGGCCCAGCCCGCTTCGTAGGAAATTAGAAGTGTCAGTCTGATGGTCCCTGCGAATGAATTCGCGGCCACAAAAACACGAAGTGTCCCTTCGGACACTAAGGCCTTAGTCGGCGCAGGCCGACTTTATGTAGTTGTTGCCGTTGCTTTTACCGCAGGGTTGGAAACATAGGAGACTATCAATGATCGTTGCAAGCAGAAAAAATATAAAAGATCTCAAAGAAATGCTCGCTCAGCACAAGCGAATTTTAGTATTGGGTTGCGGCACATGCGTCACCGTTTGTCTGGCAGGTGGTGAGCGTGAGGTCGGTATGATAAGCTCCGCTCTCAGGATCGCGTATAAGCTCGATGAAGAGGAGCATCAGATCGACGAGCTTACTATCGAGCGGCAGTGCGAGAACGAGTTCTTTGAGGACGCTATAGAAGCCGTTCAGAGTGTGGACGCGGTGCTCTCTCTGGCCTGCGGCGCGGGCGTTCAGGCTACGGCTGAGAGGTTTCCAAATACACCCGTATATGCCGGTCTCGATACCAAGTTCATAGGCATTTTACAGGAACAGGGGATATGGACGGAGAAATGCGCGGCATGCGGTGAGTGCGTGCTGGGCGAGTACGGCGGCGTCTGCCCCATTACCCGATGTTCGAAGAGCCTCTTAAACGGTCCATGCGGCGGTGCTAAAAACGGCAAATGTGAAGTCTCTCCCGATCAGGACTGCGGTTGGCAGCTTATTTATGATCGACTTAAAGCTATCGGCCAGCTCGACCGACTGGAGGAGATCTTCTCTCCGCACGATTGGTCAAAGAGCCATGAAGGCGGCTGCAGGAAGATAGTCCGCGAGGATCAGAGGATAGTTACAAAGGTCTGAGTCGGATATTTATGTTCGGGCGTGATATCTGATCACGCCCGTAGAGAAAATATAGTTCGGGCTGGATTAGAAATCCAGCCCGAACTTATTATAGCTATTCTTTCCAAACCGTTTTTATGGGTTTATGAGCCTTTCTGGTAACATAATCTACTGCAGCTCTTATCTGCTTGTTAGAGATTCTGGCATAATCACCTTTGTCGAGTTTCCAATACGAGCCGTCTGAGAAATTTATATAGTAGGTTCCTGCTGAGCAGGACTCGCCTGCTACAGCTTTTCTTCTAACCTCAACGCTGCTTATCCTGTTCCAGCCGTAATGCCTCTCGTGTAGTTCCAGTAAACGGTTCACTACTATACCTTTGTTGGTGATTTTCATATAGTAACCGACATAAAGGGGCGTGGCAGCTATCCCAAGTATTGTTATAACGGCAAGAACGCGCACAAAGACATGGTCGAATTTCTTACTGGAACCTATCGAAATATACTCAGTAAACTCGGACCTGTGCTTACCCGCAAGGTATAATGCAAGCCTATCTCCTGCAAAGCCGAGAAGAAGTGCACATGCAAAACCAGATAGGAAAAGGGGCAAGCATAAACCTGGAAAGAAATACAGTATATCGGCTCCTGAATATACTGTTTTGGACAAGGAACCGACAGGCTCTAAAAATAACATTCCGAATAATCCAGCCATTCCTGCAATGCATGCAAATGACGGCAGCACGTACAGCCACTGAAGTTTTTTGCTTACTGCTTTCGGCAGAGTTGCTAAATAAGCTCTGCGAAGAGATGCGGAAGACTCTTGAGAGCATGATTTCAGCTGCCCATCGCTTGTTGTCATTATGCTGGGCAGAGGAATGGCTATTTGAGCGCTTGATGATCGTAACTGCCTTATAATTGCCAGTAGCAGGTTTTCGGATTCTTTGTTGCCTGGCAAATAGCTTATATCAACTTCCGCTCTTGGGTTAACCGATTTTATGTTTAATTTACCGTTCGAGCTATTGTTTAGCCATGTTGATGAAGTAATTTCAGACCACGGAATATGAAGCCTCTTTAAAGCAAGTTCTATCTCAATGCCATCTCGCTTTACAGATACTTTGTGCGCTTTATGCAATATCTCGGGAGATATGAGAAAGAAGCCCATTATTAAATAAATTGAGGCTATTATCAACCATAGCAATATTGATCCGGCAGAGCCACAAAGAAGAATTGCAGATCCAGCCATGGCAGGAAATATGATAGCAGCTATTACCGCTCCTATCTTTGTAGTCAAATTAGGCGACTTTCCCCATGTTATTTCTTGTGGCACATCATTCGGCACATCTTCCCAAAGGCTTTTAACGGCAGACGGCAGTTCTATGGAATCCGTGCGATTGAGTCGTCTCAAGTGCTGCCAAACTGATGCGACTATGACCTGGCCGGATGTGGTGGAGCCTCCAATACCCGATGGATATACTTTGATTGTGCGATTGCCGGTCTCGATAAATAAGCAATAGCAGCCAAGTCGAGTTTTTCTATATGAGGCCGATTGAATGTCGTTCCAGAATATAACTCTCTTCCTGAATACTCCCTGTAATGTTAAGGCATCTGAGTTAGTCTGCAATGTAAAAACACTTGTTGCTATTCTCAGAACAATATAAGCCTCTAGAGCCATAAGCATGAAAAATAGTGCTCGTCCAACGGCTGGCAAAAACAGGCTGTATTTACAATATGCCCAAGAAGTGAGAATGAGCATATAGATTACTAAGCCGCTAAAACAGCCGAGGGCCAAAGCATCTCGAAATTCACCTGATTTCACAGATTCGAGACAAGGCAAATCAGGCAGATATTCATTTGTTTTATCGTTATTCACACTAATAGTTTCGATATCAATTAATAACTTCCTTTTTTGAGCTGCTGTACAAAAAACCGGCCCGGGGAATAATCCCGGGCCATCCTTGCGAGGGGGGCTTGCAAGAAAATTAAATCATACAGGCAGGCTCTTCGGCCCATTCCTGATAGCGTCTTCTGATCTGTCTGACGTGGTAAGCTATATTGGCTGAAGCGCAGCCCAGTTCCTCGCCCGCCTCGCGCCAGGTCATTCCGGCAAGCAGGCAATCGAGGACTTCGCGCTGGGTGGTCTTCAATTCTCCTTTGAACTCGGCTACACACGCAGACGCCATCGCATTATCACTACTAGATGAAACACTTTCNNTCCACCGGAGCATCATCCAGAGGTGAGCATCGCCGAACCTTTGCGCGCTTCACCGCATCCAGCAGCTTCCATCTAGCACGAGTGATAAGATACTGCTCAGGAGTCCCAATCTTCATGTCGATCTGCGGCAGAGCCTCGAGCATTCCGAGCCATGCTTCCTGGAGCAAGTCATCAGGGTCCTCCGCACAGATGCGACCGTAATATGCAGCCATTTTTGCTATTCTAGGACGCAGGGTCTCAACCAGTTTCCTCTTTGCCAACTGGTCACCCTCGCGCGCCCGTGATATACAGGCATTCATTGGGGTGTCTCCTCCAAACATAAATCAAGAAAAAGAAATTACAGGTACAATGCTAGTGCCGTCGCTTGGCAGTTCGGAAGAGACTCTAGGAGGGGATTTATTCCTTCAGGTAAATCCTGAAGGATAATCTTCTCAGCGCTTCCGGCTGCCGAAACGAGGCTGGTAACGGTGCGTACTGCCGACTGTGACAATCGGGCAGTGCGACATGTTATACATGTGAAGAGTAAACATGCGCATCATTAGTTGTGCCTCCTTTCGGAAAGATGATTATTAAGTGTTAAATTATCAGNNTATCAGCGGCGAGACTAACCCTCGGCCCACTGACATTAGCATTATCGCACATTATAGCAGGTTTGCTAAAGAGTAAGCAAAAAATATTTTTATTTTTTTCAAGCCGCCGAAGTCACAGGGACCCCGGCGGCTTTTTAGAGCATTTTCCGAACTCTACTACCGGCGCCCTGCTCCTGGGGCGGGTGTCAATTTGGTCATATGCACCCACCTCCTTCTCGAGGCATAGTGTAGTCACATTTTCGCAGAAAATGTGATTCTCAGAAGCATTTGCCTTGCAAATGCTGTAGGATCACGCCTCTGATGCTTTATAGAAAGCATTTGCCGGTTTGATAAACTTATCCATCGAGCCTTTTTGCCATAAAGCAGGTAGTAAATGGCAGGTGATCAAAATCTTTAGTGCCGACCTCAACGAACCCGAGGCTCTTATACCAGTCTTTAAGAACTGTATGCTTATCTATCATTCCCAATCCCAGCCTGTCAATTTTTTTCGACTTGGCTGTTTCAATGATAAACCTAACCAGCATCTCTCCGAACCCACGATGCCTGTAATTCGGCAAAACCGCCAGCTTTCCAAGGTAATATTTTTCTTTGTATGGCTCTATCGATACGGTTCCTACCAGACAGGAGTCCACAAATAGCCCATAAAGCTCCATTCCGCGTTCGATCATCTCGTCCAGACGTTCCCTAGTCATAAAGGATGGATGAGTCGGACAGTTCTCTTTTGTGATATCGAATTCCCGTTCCAGGGTGGCAAAGCTCTTGCGGATCACCCTAACGCTTTCATCGAGCTGGTTTTCACTTACTCTTTTGATATCGACATTATCCATAGAAGACAGGCCTCCTACTTAAGAGCGTCGGCAATGGAAGAGGACGGAAGGGCATCTCACGCGTTTCAGTTCTAATGGAGTCTGTCAGTTCCTCGATGCTCATAGTATGCTGGCTGCCATCAACGCGTGCTCTCACTGTCAATAGGCCGGATTCCTGCTCTTTTTCGCCAATTACAGCAGTATAAGGAATCCAGTCCTGCTCACTGCACCGTATTTTCTTACTCACAGTCTCGCTGCGGTCGTCTATATCCGTTCTTATGCACACTGATGAAAGACCGTTGCATACCTTAAGTGATAACTCTAAATAGTCATCAGAGACTGGAATCAGCCTGACTTGAGTCGGCGATAGCCAAAGCGGAAAACTCGGTTTTATACCCGATTCAGCGTCGATTGCGATGTTCTCGAGGATCGCGCATAATGTCCTTTCGATACTTCCAAAGCTTGACGCATGTATAATAACCGGACAAGCTTGCTTTTGTCCCTCATCATCGATGAAGCCGATGCCGAAGCGCTCGCCATCTTTAACATCCCATTGCACGGTGCTCACCTGGATATTGGATTTGTCTTGGGTTATACTCTGAAACTCATTCTTAATCGCATAGTAATGGCTCATCTGAGGCATCAGCTTGAAAAAAGCCGGCACATTCATCTTCAATCCTATATCGATTAACCAGTCACTATTTGCTTCAAAAAAGTCGATGGTTCCTTCCCAACCTAGAACCCATCGGCCCTGAGCGATGATTTGATCCATCAGGCCAGCAAACCGGAAGCACAAATGCTCGAATTCCTCACGAGCCTGCTCGATAGATGCACAAGCAGCATGCATATCGGTCATCATGAAGTTGCGCACTCGCTTCAGTCCGCTGACTTCTCCCTCCTGCTCGTTGCGAAAACAGGTTGCCTCTTCATAGACCTTCAGCGGAGTCTGTTTGTAAGTGAACCGAATGCTTCGCATGAACGGAAATGCCAGAGGGTCGGATGCATAGCGCAGATAGCCGATCCCTCTGCCGCCATCGACTTTATAATCGCGCTCATGAAACTCTCCCATCAGTTCACCGACTATGTTTGAATCGCCTCGAATTATCAGTGGATTCTTCATCTCGAATGCATCCCATGTGCGGGCGAGTTCGGCGGCATAATCGAGAATCAGCCTCTGCATTAATACACCATTCGGATACCACTTGTAATGGCCCTTTTCGGATACTTCGCAATAATCTATCAATTCATGTCGGCGCATATAGTCGATATGCTTTGGAGTGTCTTCTGTCTGCAGCTTATGTCCCAGTTCATTCGAGACGAACTGCTTCAGCAGAGCGTATACAGGTTCCGGTCGACTTAAAGCCGGGCACTTCTGGAAATTATCTGGTGTGACCTCATATCTGTTTCCATTGAGGTCAATGACAACAAATTGCGTAAATTCACTGGACTTACGTTTCTTCTCCATCTATCACCCTGCCTTTCCTTAAGCTGAATATTGCCGTTTTTGTATTAGTGAAATTTGTAGTTGGTTGTGAAACTAGATACATATCAATTCTCCTTTTTGGTTGAATAAAAAAGGCCGCTTCCCGGAGGGAGCGGCCTTTGAATTGCTGATTTTAATGTTATTTCTAAATAAGCCGCTTCTCCGGGGGACGTGTGCAATTATCTGCACACGGGGTAGTAGTGTGCACGAAGTTAGCGGTATTGGTGATCATAGTGAATTGCATCATGTTCATTTCACGTCCTCCTTTCACGGCAATAAGTTTTGTGAGTATAACAGCTTGACTAAAATAATGTCAAATTTTGGGAGCATAACAGTTTGCGAATGAGGCGTCCGAATGCTATAATGCCATTGCAACATGAGCGGCGTTGGACTCTTGACTTTCCACTCTCCGCTCTTATCCAGATAAGGAGTGCGTGATAAAGTCGTGCTGAAACGGATTTTAACGGCTCTAGTCTGTATTCCGCTTGCGGTGGTGCTGATATTTTATCCTAAGGGACTGCCGTTTGCGATTGCGATAGGGCTGGTGTCGATTTTAGGCGCGCATGAGTTCTATAGCGGTGTCCGTAAACTTGGAGCGCAGCCCGTCGAGTTCGCCGGTCTGGCGGCTGTGGCTCTGTTTGTCGTATCCGCGCGTACCTACGGCCCAAGCACCATTGGGGCAATATTTCCCGCTGTACTTACACTTCTTCTGATCCTCTCATTCTGCGTTGAGATCATTCGCCACAAGCATGCTCCGCTGGTCAATGTGGGAGCGACCATATTCGGCTCGATCTACGTCGGCTGGCTGATAATGCATCTCGTCGTCCTGAGAGGGATCGATGGAACGATTACTGTCGGACCGTATACAAAAGAAGCCGGGGCATGGCTCGTAATGTTTACTTTTCTTGCCACATGGGCGTCCGACACCGGTGCGTATTTCGTAGGCCGGTTCCTGGGAAAGAAGAAGATCGCTCCGACACTGAGTCCCAATAAGACAGTTGAAGGCTCTATCGGCGGATTTGCAGGCGCGGTTATACTATCGGTGATAGTAGGGATGGTCTTGCATCTGCCATGGTATCACGGCCTGGCTCTGGGTGTAATCTTTGGTGTGCTCAGCCAGTTGGGGGATCTGTCGGAATCGGCTATCAAGCGGGAGATCGGTATCAAGGACTTCGGAAATGTGATGCCCGGCCACGGCGGCATACTCGACAGGTTCGACAGCATGCTCTTTGCCGGGCCGGCTATGTATTACTATGTAGTTCTCTTCTTAAGACACTGGATAGGCTGATCTATTCAGACATCGCTACTCGCACTCGCGCGGGTCGCAGTGTCTTTCCATTCAGCGTGTAGCCCTTCTCGAGTTCATCCACAATAGTGTTTTCAGGGTATTCGTCCGTCTCGACCCGCATAAGGGCTTCATGCAGTTCCGGGTTAAATTCCTGTCCAACCGACTCTATAGGCTCCACACCCTGCTTTGTGAGCATATCATTGAGCTGGCGAAGTGTGAGCGACACCCCTTCAACAAGTGCGTCGTAACTATGTTGCTCTTCGGCTGCCTGCACCGATCTTTCGAAGTTATCGATAATTGGAAGAAGAGCCGATATTACTTCAATCCGGGCAAAGTCGCATGCGCGGGAGGTCTCCTCGCGCTGTCTCTTGCGGAAGTTATCGAAGTCCGCGAGTGTGCGAACATACTTGTCATGCGCATCTTTAGCGCTCGTCTGGAGTTTTTCGATTTCGTCTTGGAGAGCCTCCATGTCGGAACTCAGCGCCTCTTCATTTTCTCTGGGCTGCTCCTCGATGGGCTCTTCCTGGTCGATTGGTACTTTTCGAGTTTCGTTCTCTTTATGCTTCATATCGTCCCCGCTATACTATATCCGGACGCGTGGGAGCATTTGGCTCCTCGCGCTTCCTGATTATTGTATTGATTCGTAAAATCGCTTCGGCAACCTCAGCCGCGGCTGTAAGCGCATATAATTTGACGCCTGCAGGATCGACAATGCCTTTTTCGGTCATATCACAGATCTCGCCGCTGTCGCAGTCGATTGCAAGAGAATGGTTGCCTATCTTAGCCTGCGCCGCTGTTACCTCTTCAACCTTCTCCAAAGGGTTGAACCCGGCATTCAAGACTATCTGGCTCAAAGGCCGTTTGAGAGCCGAAGAGACCGCGTCGATGCCGTAAGAGGCCATCGAATGAGCCGATTCCTTGAGCGAGAGAACCTCTCTAGCCGCGCCTATCTCTATCGCTCCGCCGCCCGATACTACTCCGGTCTTAACGGCGGACTGCACCGCACCTGCCGCGTCTCTTGCAATCCGCTCGCGCTCGTCCTTGACCTCTCGCGTCGATGCGCCGACTATGACCGCGGGCATCCCATGCCCGTTGCCTCCGATCACTTTGATATGGTCGAGCCTCTCGTCTTCGTATACCCGCTCACAGAAGCCTAACAAACCAACCAGCTCAGCCGATTCTTTGCCGAGCCCCGAGCGTTTGATGGTCCGTGCGCCGGTAAGTTCGACGAGCCGCGCTATATCACGCGACGAAAGCCGCCGAACCGCCATAATACCAGCATCGGTCAGTATCTCTTCGGCTACCGGGTCGATAGCCTTTGCAGCCGCGATAAACGTGATTCCAAGATCGACAAGCTTGGCGACATCCCGCCTGAACTCTTCCTGAAGAGCCATATACCGCGCGAAACCCGACTCGGTGCCGAGCGCATCTTCCTCGACCTGGCCCGGTTCGAGCGCGTCGTCTATAACCAGCACCTTTGCATTTTCAACAGAGCGCGGCATCTGCTTGCTCACACGCTGCTTATCGAGAATGACACCCGTAAATACCTCGTTTTGAGCGTATTCCTTCGCCACAATCGCATCCGCGAGAGAATATCCGGGGTCTTTGAGTTTTTCTTCACCTACAAGTCGCGCAGCCTCAACTACAAGATCCGCCAGATCGGAATCCTCACGGGCAGCGACTAGTGCCACCTGCTTAAGATATTTGCCATCCTGGTCATGCTCCGCCTGCTGTTTGATAAATTTGAGCGCGGCTTTTATTCCAAGCCGCATTCCTTCAATGACTTTTGTCACCGGCACGCCGCGCTGAACGTGGGCCACACCCTCGGATATCAGCGCGCATGCAAGGATTGCCGTTGTGGTGGTGCCGTCACCTATCTCATTTTCCTGAGCGCGTGCGGCCTTAATCAGCATGCGCGCGGCCGGATGATTGGTGTCGATTTTATCGAGGATCGTCGCGCCGTCGTTGGTAACCGTTACATCTCCGAATTTGTCTACGAGCATGCAGTCGAGCCCCTTAGGACCGAGCGTGCCCTCCACCGCGGACGCAAGCGCGCTCACCGCGGCGGCGTTGGTTGTAAGAGCGGAGGTGCGTTCGTCTCCGTCACTTGAAGAATTCGTCTGTCTGATATTGTTTGTCATATGCTTACCCGAAAAATATTATGTCACGCATCAAGAAGTAAGTAAAGTCCCTGCCTGTAACGCTTTAGTGTTCGGTCAGATTTGCAACCTGCGCCGAAAGAAATAAAATGGCATTTCTGATGCAATCACATAGCGCTTACGGAAAATTGCATGGTCACCAAAAATGTATGCCGATACCTAAGAAGAGCATAGACTGCAAATAGATGTAATTTTTCTTAAGGTCACTTTTCTGCTTCAAAAGCTGGTTTTTACAGTGGAGAGTGTATTCATGACTAAATAAAATTCTTTATTTGAGATTAAACGGAACAATAAGTATAGGCAAGTCGTATATAAACTAGCAAACCTTCCCACCCTCTTTTCTCCTCCTCAGTCTCCCAGACTGAGGAAAGATTTGGAGCGGAGTTAAACTCCGCTCCTTATTTTTTGTCAGAATTATGGAACAATTGCAATCGCGATGTCGTATATTAAGTAGCAAACCTTCCCACCCTCTTTTCTCACCCTCGGCCAAAGGGCCGGGGGTAATTTTTTTATCTGTTTTGTGTGGTGTATATGGTGTTTCGGGACTTTAGTCCCGAAAACGAAGGCATGTAGGAACACCTCTGGTGGACTAATCGCTTGTTGGGTCGAATTTGCGGAAAATGAGGCCGGAGATTGTGATGCCGGAGGCTCCCAGTCCTATATTGGCCACAGCCGTAACGGCTGCTGCCGTATAAAGCGATGTTCTGAGGAAATAGATGCAAAATGCCCCGAGCACTATTGTCGGCAGCACGGCAATGGATACCAGCAGGAAAGAGAAAAGTCCGCTCAGGTAATTTTGAGCTATATCGCGATTATCAGGATACAGCAGACCTGCAATGCTCGTCAGCGATACATTCGCAAAGCCCAAAAATGGTGCGCCTAATGCGTATGCTATTAAGGCCTGGCTGCGCGCTTGGGGGATTATAATCCACATAGCAATCGAGAACACGGCGACGCCTGCAGTCAGATAGATCATAGAGTTCACCGCACTGACAAGCATCACTTTCCAGGCTGCAACCGGCATAGACTTCAATATATTTGTCTGCTTCAACTCGGCTCTCATCTCCGCGGGAGCCATCATGGAGAGTATCCAGACAACATAAAGGAGCGCTGCGGGCAGATATTGAAGAATAAATTCCGCTCTGCCCGGTATGCTGTGTCGCAGGATATATATAAGCGCCGCGGGAGCTATGAGCATTAATAAAAGCTGGCTTTTGGAAACCCTGTATCTTAGCTGCAGGCTCTTCCAAAGCAGGGCCATAGCGCCCTTGCCGAACGGAGGGATTCCCGGGCCTGATGCGCGTTTTGTTCCCTTCTCTCTTAATGCGGCTAATCGTATTCCCGCCAGATCGCCCTGCTTCATTGCCTGCCGTTTCCTTGCCATGGCGGCACTGATACCCAGCGACGGCTCGTATATATTTTCTTTTCGAGACATCAAAAGAGCGAAACTGGCTGCAGCGAAGACCCACAGGAGAGCGAAGTGGTTCCACTCCTCACTTGCCAGTCCCCGCAGAGGCGCCAGAAGAAGCTCGGCGCACCATCGCGCGGGAGCGAAGCAGACGCTGATTACCGGCGAGTTTGAAGCCCACAAAACGCTTGCATAACTGTTTCCCGTAGTGATGTACTGGTGCACTCCATATAGAATTGCCGTAATCGGGCCGATTACGAGAATTGCCTTAAGGATGATGCCTGCTTGTTTCAGCCTCTCGAATCCGAAGGTGAAGATGATGTTGATTGTGTGGGCGATGTTCACGACCAGCAGCAGCATTGCGGTAACACCCGCTATGCTGATCAGCCCCCAGGGCAGCATCCGA
>DJHI01000150.1:6190-10872 GCA_002431715.1 Armatimonadetes bacterium UBA5829 | reverse complement strand
ATAACCTCGACCCCCCGCGAGAATCGGCCATTGGCCAGGTAGTCTTTCATAATCTGAATGGTGTCCGGGTCCTTGATTCTTATCCCACCAACCTCGTCAAATGCCACAGTATCCCAGAATCCAACCAAGCCTATCTTGCGGCGTGCGTTGTTGTAGAACAGGGTTGCTTTCGAAGCCTGGCCTCCACTGACAAGCGTGGAATATGGAGTGAACTCGCTGAAGAAGTAGGACTTACCGGTGCCACGAGGCCCCAGCTCTATCAAGTTGAAGTTAGCCTCAACGAGAGGAGCCAGGCGGGCAAGGAAATGGAGCTTGGTGCGTGAATCGAGCTTGGAAGGCTCCAAGCCCATCGATCTCAAGATCACATCAAGCCACTCATCTCTGGTGAACTGCTGTCGGCCTTCGACGTACCTATCGAAATGGAAACGCGAAAGCTGAATCGGTCGAAGATCATCGATACGGAATGCATAATCGTCTTGGTCGAGATCGTTGTAGGCAAGCGTTACTTCAGCCCATATTCCTCCCTCAAGGAGGCGCTCATTGTCCCGGTAGAACTTCTCGCCGATGGCTATCCTTTGCGAGTTGAAGTTCTCGAGAGAAGCCCAATGCCGCTTCTCCTTTTCGATGTATTGGACGTGTATCTTATCGATGAAACGATGCTGTCCCTTGGTGGCTACCTTGGATTGCGCAGCGTTGGCTTCGTCAGGGCGAACGTAGTTGTCCTGAAGAGTAGCCAGTACCGCTTCCATACCGGCCTTGATCTCAGATGCATCGTCACTGGCGCAGTAGCGCGCTAGAAGAAACTCCAGGACGAATGTTGGCACGTTGGTGCCTGTCTTTATCCGGTGTAGCAGGTCTTTCCTGACTACCTTCCCCTCGAAGAATGCGATGAGCTTTTTGTCCAATGCGTCCATATTTACACCGTGTAATCAGTCTGCAAGTCCAGAGTGGCATAGGTGGCCAGTGTAACTGGGTTCAATGCTTTCACTGTGAACTTCCCCTCGAATTCAAGCTGCATTTTGAGAGGGACCTGAACTCCTTCTCCGCCTCTCAGCGTAATCGTTCCTGTCGCAGGATTTGCCGGTCCACCAGTACCAGCCTCACCGACTACATTTCCTTTCTTGTCTTGTGCCTCTAGCAAAATCTCTAGTTCCGTCGTCTGTGAGAAGAGATCATGGCCAGAGAATGCAACGTCGACCACCGGAAGCCTTGTAGTAATGCGAGTAGCCCCGTTCCTGTAATTCAGCGAGACAGTTATCTGTTCATGGCGCTCTTCCTTCTTCTGCAGTTGAACGAGGATAACGGGCAGAATGCACTCCTGCAATGAAACGCCTCCGTGGAAATAGAGCTGTCCGGAACGGTAAGTGACCAATGCCTTCGGGCACGCGGCTTGTGCAAAATCCCCTCGGATGCCCAGACGCTCGCACGGCATCACCAGGTTCGCCAGATCCTGTGTGCCACTCCCGAGCAGCATTCGCTCGTGAACGTTGACCCAATCGCCGGATGGTTTTGTACACACATCGCCCGGCTCTGCATAAGTGTTAAGAACAAACCCATGATCTGTAGCGATCACTACATTCTGGAATCCCATTTCCTTGAGCTTGTTTATCGCCACACGGATCTGACGCAGGGTGTGGAACACCATACTCAGCGCTGCCTCTGGTGCGCCTTCCATATGGCTGTCTATAGTGGTTGATCGCAGGACAAGTAGTTCTGCCGAGTCTACTGCAGTCGCGGTTCCTCTCACGAAATCGCTAAGCTGCGTCTCAGCGAAACGCTGCCCATATCTTCGTCGTAAGACATCCATTCGCTGCGTCACGTTTGCGAGCACAGTCTCGCCGAGGGCAGTGGCAATGCCACTCTCTTGCTTCGTGATCGACAAGGCCTGCCCGGCGTCGGGAAGAAGCCCGGCCATTCCTACGGAGGTAACACTCGGCAATTGCGCACAGGAGACCTGCAGTGTTACGGAGTCATCTTCGGAGAGTTCTTTCTCAAGTGCGACTCCCAGCTCATAACGCAGAGCGTCAACAAGGAACAAGGCGACGCGTCGTCCACTTTCCTGCAGCAGCGGGGAAACCAACTCGTCGAACACATCTGCATTAGACAAACGACCAACAGGGGGCCAACCGGCAGATTCCAGGTGCCTCATGAGCGTGCTCTGCGTTTTCTCTGCCAACCGCCTGTAAGCTCCGCGAGCCTGACGAATCACGTCGCCCATCATTCCGTCAGTGCTGATGTATTGCGTTACGGCCTGCTCGAACTCTCGGTGTAGGCGGTCAGCTTCACGGAGGCTGTTCGTATACAGATCAATGACCGCATCAATGGACTGCGAGTGGCTCGAGAGCTGATCAATGAAGTCTGCACAAGTCTCACTCAACGCCAACGCAGCCTTGACCAGTCCCCACTGGAATTGGCTCTCACCTCTGCTCGCCCACACTGACCGCCGTTGCCTATCAACGATGGCGCGAACAGCATCAGTGTCGTCACGCTGAAATGCAGCGGCAGCCTGTTCTAGGAACCAACGCTCCTCAAATGGGAATGTATCGCGTATACCCAGATCGGTGACGCCGGAGCAACGGGCTACAAGAGTCAACTCCTGCTCAACTGCTTCGGCTCGCTCAATGTAGGTGCCACGCGTGCGCTGATCATTGCGAAGACGGTCGCAGATGTCTTCAACAAGAGGCCGAGCTTCTTCCGGCGCACGAGGTACGTCTCCCAGTGAGTCCGGTGTGGCGCCAGGCAGATCCATAATGAACTCACTGAACAGCAAGAATCTCCAGAGCTCATCTGCGACGGACGACCATGTCTTGCCTCGGGAGATCAGATTGAGTCCCAGTGAGGCGGCGAACAGGTCCTTAGCCTCTTCAACCCAACCAGCCTGCTTTGCAAGTGTCTCTTTCTGACGCGCAGTTGGTACCAGCAGCGCGAAGATGATCTCCCGAGCCGACTCGACTCCCAAGGCACCCTGAAGACTTGGCCATCCGGCTCCGCCGCCGATAGCGTCAATGATCACAAATGCAGGGTTTGGATTGTCTGCAAAGACTCGGCGGATCTCAGTTGACTGATCTGGCTTCGCTTTGAGGCACAAGTTAATGTACTCGTCTCCATCACCATCAGGAAACACGCTGCCGCATACAGTGTAAAGGGAGAATGGATCATTCTGTTTCTCTTCGTCAGTCAGAGGAACTCTGGCGGGCACATACACAAGCATCCCCTCCAGCTTGGTATTCGGCTGCCCAAGTTGCCCAAGAGTCTGGAGAGCTTGCTCACGACTAACGATACTGCTCTCACTTGCGTCGACAACAGGCAATGTATCTGTGGCTAGCTCCAGGCAGAGATCGCGGTAACGGCGGTCCGGATCATATACGACCAAGACACCGTTCCGCCTGAGGCGAGGCAACATTATGCTGTTCCGGATGAATTCTTGTATGCTCATTCCTCACCCTCAGACGCTGCCTTCTTGCGGCGGCCGCCTTTCTTCTGTTCAGTCGGCGGTTCCTCGTATAGCTCCTCTAGACCATGAGCTACAGCCAAGGATTTGTCGTGTCGACACTTCCCTCGAACACGATCCGGCCAGATCTCTAGTGCCAGATGCGCCCAATCATATTCACCTTTCTCCAGCTTCTCCCACGTCTCTTTGAGCGCATTGCGCCACTTCGGGAAGCGGAATAACTGCCAGAGCGGAGCGGCTGTGATCTGAACCCCATCATTCAAGTCGGGTCTCCAAAACGCAGCTACGCGAAGTAATTCATTCCTTAAGTCTTTGAGCTCCGAGTCTAGACTGGAGAGGCGCTCCAAGTCTTTCTCTTCGCCAGCATTTCGACCGGACTTGTTTCGAAGCTTGACGAGATCTTCAGATACTTGCTTCTGCTTGATCTCCACGAAATCGTTGATGCACGAATAGAGAGTCTGGTTCGTCAGCCGATGGCAGTAGATCCAAAGCGTATATGAGCCAGATGCAGTAGAGAGCGGCCAATAGATGGGTGCCTGCCTGCGGCTCTTGGAGTAGCGTTTCAGATGGTCCGCGAAGAAGCCGGACGGCTTTTGTATGTAATCCCGCAGTGACTTGCACTTAAGAATGTCGCAGACCTCTTGTTCGATGGCGTCCTTCTGCCTGCCCCAGATTGCATCCATGGCCTCACGAACACGTATCTCAACATCATCGAGATGCCCCTTGTCGTCCACAATCACTCCCGGCCAAGGTATCCGAATGGGATAATCCGATGTTAGGTCGTTCGGCTCTGCTGGCCTGCCGTCTGCGTTCTGAAGCATGCCTGGAGGGCAGGTTGGTAGCGCAGCAAATGCATTTGGCAGTTCCGGTGACTGCTTCTGCCCGATAGGATAACGAATATCCCATCGTCCGAACGCGCAACCCATGATGTACGACAGCAGGTCGGCTGCCTGTGCGGCTAGCGTGACCGATGGCGTGCCCTCTTCAGTAGCATCATCTTCATCCTCGGACACTCCAGCATCTGATTGGAACTCGGATACTGCGACCATCAGGCTCTTACGAGCCCCATCCGGTAGGCCGTACATGTCCCAACATAGGCGATCAATCTCGCTATGGAGAGAATCAACTCGTTCTAGCACTGACGATATCGCACGCTCGCTTGCGCGTGATGCGTCACGGAGAGTGCCAGAACTGACGAATGAAAGAGCTGATGGGATACAGAACAACGGAT
>DJHI01000150.1:5927-6166 GCA_002431715.1 Armatimonadetes bacterium UBA5829 | reverse complement strand
GAACAACGGAGAGGTTTCCTTGTAACATTGAATTGACCGCACAGCATCATGCGCTTCTCGTGCAAGCGCTGCTAACGCATCAGTGTTTTCTGCCAGTGTGAGCGGCAGAGGCACTCTCTCGACTATGCCTGTCTCATACGAACGTGCGGCCTCGGTGGCTGCGCCAAGACTGAGAGACAGCAGTCCCTCGAAACAGGCGCTATTGGCTACAGCGAGTATGGAGTAGATGTCATTGAGTG
>DJHI01000150.1:3873-5907 GCA_002431715.1 Armatimonadetes bacterium UBA5829 | reverse complement strand
GTGATCCCCGGGCTCTTGTCGGCAAACACGCAGCATTCAGGCAAGATACGGACACTAAGCCGCTTGGTAGTACGTCTTGAGTACGTCAGGCCTCTGGTGAAGAAGAGATCAGGAACGGCGTGGAGCATTTTTCTCGCCCCGCCGTTCAGATATGGATACTTTCTGTTAGCATTCTCTACCAAGGCAGCAAACTCGTCATGACAATCGGCGAGCATATAGATATCTGTGTAGTATCTCGAGAAACCGCTCCCCTTGGCAAAAGCCGCCCATCTGATTGTTCGATCAGCGGTGTCTGCAGGGCTATGTGCCCGAGGGGAGTATGTCTCCCAACACAATCTCAGGAACCGGAAGTCGTCTGCGGTGATCAACCCCTGATTGCATGAATAGCCTGCTCGCTGCAAACACGCGCGGTCACGAAATAGCCTGATTGCTGATTGCTCAACCCAATAAGCAAGAGGTGAGTTGGGTATCTCACAAAGCTCGGACAACTGCTTAGCGTATGTGTGTTCGGGCATGACACCGGATCTTACCGTTCTGATCTGCTGTAACAGAGCCGTCGACTTGTCCTTGCACGCGAGCAAGCGGAAGAACAACGTATTACTCATCCTCTCACCTCTATACAATAGGCTGCGGTCTCGACCATCGCATCAAGCACACCATAGCCCAGATCTGCGAATGTTTTGAGTGCGTTTCCTCCAATGACTATGTCTTGGCGCCACTTGGCACTTGTTGACAAGAAGAAAGGCGTGCGATTTGTGATGGCTCCCAACATCCCCCCATTGTTGCAGCGTGACGCCCAGCGCTCAACGAACGCGCAGGCTAGGTCGTGTTTGGAGCGCTGATATTCGCGTGCGAGGTAGCTCTTTGTCTCTGTGGCTGGATCACCAAACGGGGGATTCATAAGCACTGTATCATACAACTGGCTGCAAACGTCAACAAACGCAAAACCGCGCTCCGCATCGTCCGCAAACAGCTTCCGGCTCGTGGCACGACCATTCACCGCTTTCTCCGCGTAATCCCGGAGGGAATCAATCACAAGTCTTTCTGCCTCACTCCAGAATTCCTCGTCTGTCTTGTCGGTGGAATCGAAGAGCCTCTGCTGCTTTTCGCCTGCCATCTCGTCCATTGCGGCTTGGGTAAAAAGCAGATCATTCCCTTTACGGTCTTTGGCGCGCTCAATCTCGGCCCTGCGCTCCTCTTGGGCCTGTTCAATCAACTCGCGTATATCTTCTTCGATCTTGAGCAAGGAACCGGCAACTCCAGCGAGCTTCATCCTCTCGAATATCTCGCGGACTATGTTCGCTACAGTCTTCAGCCTGATTCCTGAGCAGAACTCCTCCAGGATGTCTTCCTCACCCGGCATGGGTTCGGCAGTGACTATGTTGCTCCTGGTTATCTGCGGCCTGCTTGCACCCTTTAGCCCAAGGCGCTGATATGAACGCTGGGCCCGTAACCAAAGAGCCAGGGCTGCGATCTGGCTTGCCCTGGGATCGATGTCCACGCCATTGAGATTGCATCGAAGAATCAACCCAGGCATTGCGGCCTTAAGCTCTTCTACAGTTGGATAGTCGTCCCGAAGAGAGCCATTGGTCTCACCAAACGGCGGAGCCTCGCTATCGTCCCAGGACTCTTCGTAAATAGTCTCGAGCAAGTCGAAAGCGTAAAGGAGGAAGTGCCCGCTGCCGCACGCTGGGTCGAGTATTCTTAGGTTGCGCGGATCCTTTCTTGCTCTGAACCGGATGTATTCCGTTTCATTATCTAACTTGCCGGAGTCCTCGGATAGAGCAGAATCTGACGGCTTCGGTGCATCTTGACCTTTGTCGAGAAAGACGGCATTCTTGCGCAGAACCATATACTGGCACTCGTCTACGAGCCGAGTCTGACCTCTGCGCATCTCATACCAGATTCTACCAAGCGTATTGTCAGTCAGGAATTCGACTACATAACGCGGTGTGAAGAACTGATTGCGCACAGCGAGCTCTCGGCTGTTTCGAGGAGCGCCATGCTCGCGCATCGCCCTGCGCTCGCTCTCAA
>DJHI01000150.1:1579-3849 GCA_002431715.1 Armatimonadetes bacterium UBA5829 | reverse complement strand
AGACCACAAAGGCAGCAGATCCGAATGGTTGATCTTTGCAAGAAGCTCCAGCAAAACGGATTCTTTGGGGAACAGTCGTCCCTTGGGTGAATACCTATCAAAGAGAATCGGAAGGTCCGAGGCAAACTCGTCGAATACGCTGTAGAGGAAGCACCGGTATGCATCTCCCGTTTCGCCCAGCGCGGTTCCAGCAAGACGAGAGTATAGCTGAAAGCCTTGCGAGTTGAAGCCATTGCCGATGCACTCAATTGAGAAGCCGCGTGCCTCTGCAATTCTGATAGCACAGAACCGGTTCAGAATGGTAAACGCCTGCTCGCGGACAATCCGCTTGATCAGTTCTGAGGTTTCGCTCGTAGGGCTTGTGCTCTGATAGTGGGCCAGTGTATCCCTAAGAAGACGCGCGGTTTCGCGACGATGATCATCAAGGTGAGCCAGCGCATCCAAGGAGCTTATCTGGCCAGAGTCAGGGTCCATGCCATATTCATATTGAAGCTGCCGTGCGAACTCACCCGCCAGGAGATCACGAGACTCGTCCACGAACTTCTGCAGCCTATTTCTGGTTTTGTCGTCAAAAGCCATATCTGCTATTCCTCGGCGATCATGGGTGTGTAGCTCCACCAGCAATCCGTCTAACCGGCCATTTGGGGAAGTTCTTGTTCCAGCGTTCTTCGTTTAGCACGGCACAGCCTGCGGCAACTGGCAGCCGCCATCGACTGATCGGAGTACCACAAGGCAGCTGCTTGCGCATCTCTTTGTTCATTAGTGAAATAAGTGCATTGTCAAGAGTCAGCAAACAGCAATAATGAACTGGCTTGTCTGCCTTGCGCTCTGCCAGACGATAAATGAACGTATCACGGTACTTGTACTTCAGAACTTCTCGCAGGTGGTCAAATGATTTGCTCTCAAGGTATTGCTCTGGATCGTGGAAGTCTTTGACCTCCACAAATAGGTAATCACTGTCCAACTCGACAACCAAATCCACGGCTTTCATAGCGTGCGACAAGCCATGGTATGTTGCCTTCGAGTTATCTGTCTCATCAAAGACAAAGACATTCCGTGCGTTGGTAAAATCGAATTCGAATCCATCTACCTGTATCGTCACTTCCCGAGACCTCCCATGGATTGTTCGATGTCACGATCCAGTAGGTCCGCGAACGTATCATCGATGGCGTTCGGATGAATCTCCAGGTAGTTGTCTGTGCTGTTTGCCCTTATCTCTTTCGTCTCATCGCCATTCTGTCGGCTCTCATGAGCTCGATACAGTGAGTGGAATAGGACGTCGTCCCCCTCTTTGGTCTGCAGATCGAGTTCCTTCAGGAGAACATAGTCGTGGGTTGCGACGAACACCTGCTGTCCGGCTCTGGCCAAACCTAGCAGAACTGCAACAACAGTTTTCATGAGTCTAGGATTCAGGTTTGCCTCCGGCTCATCCCAAAACAGCGGTCCGCTGGTTCCCGGGCTAATCCGCCCATTCTGTAGTAGGCGCTGCAGCATACCGAGCTTGCGAAATCCCTCAGCGGCCAATTCCGCTTCAAGAAGCTTTCCGTTGTTCGGTTTGTAGTAGAATCGTTGCTGTTTTTGTAGAACGAACTCTCCGCCCATGACGTCCTTCATCTGATCTGCCAGGCTGGAGATCAAGCAGGACGGCTCCTCCCTAAGTTTGGGAGTCTCAAGTGCCTGGCACAGGTCGAAGTATGTTTCGTCGACTGTCAGTTCACGCTGTGTATACAGGCTGGCAAATCCAGGGAAGCTGCTGAGTATTTCCTTCGGAGGTATGAATACCGGCACCCTGTTGCAGTCTTCGTTGGAGTGATATGTCACTACCACATCCGGCATATCGCTGGAAAAGGCGAACTCCACTTCCCGTCCGGATATGAAGTTGATATGGACCCTTGCGCGTATCGCTTCGCCTTGTAGTTCCGGTGACCTGTCTAGTGGCTCCCCGGTTACATCTCGGCAGAGTCGCCCAANNGCCCAATGCCACGCTCAGGTTTGAACACGCCTTTGAGCTTGGCAGAGATTCTGCCATCGAGGTTCTGATCAGTTGATCTTCCCGATGCGCAGACTGCATAGGCCAACTTGAGCAAGTGTGACTTTCCAGTGCTGTTCGCTCCAACGATGACGTTGATGCCCTGGGAGCACCTTAGGTCAAGCTCCTGGAAAGCTGTGAAATTGCGTATTGATATGGACGTGATCACAACTCGTCTCCTTCGTTGTCATCCGCGCGAATACTGAACTCGAACCTTATGTCCAGCTTCTCATGTTTCAGC
>DJHI01000150.1:0-1558 GCA_002431715.1 Armatimonadetes bacterium UBA5829 | reverse complement strand
ACCTGCTCCAGCATTTCGAGGAGCGCATTCAAATCCTGAATCGTCGTGATGCTTGATGCTACAGAAACCGACTTCACGAAGACATTTCCTTGTTTGGCTTTCTCCAGGCGCTCCTCTTCCTTTTGGCGGACTCGTTCTCCGCCTATGGATACTATTCGCGCTCTTACATCCTGCAGCGTAGCGTGAACCACGAATTCCTGATTGATGAGCTTACGCAAACCGGCAAGATCCTGTGGTGCGTCTATGCGTNNTCGTAGAGCTTCGATCTGTGCCAATACACTTGATTGCTCTTCTTGAGTCAGCTCTGACCACTCGGGGAGTGAATTGAGATCGGTCTCAGCCATCCTGACTCTTTCTTGCTGTGCTTTTGACATCTCGATAGCTGCGTCACGCGTGCGCGCGCGGATATGCGTTAGCAGGGTATTGAATGAGGATTGCTCTTTCCAGAAGTCCTTCGTCTCGAGTCGTTCGTCCAATTGCTGCAGGTCTTCTGACAGATCCTCGCGTAACTTTCCGGGCACACCCAGGTCCGGCAGCGCCCTGATCTCGCGACTGTGCAGCAGCAAATCGCTGATCACGGTCTCCAGACCCTGCCTGAAGTGACGGTCGACATCAGTAACCCACTTCAGACTATCGTAGAGAGGTGATTCTTCTGCACCGAATTGCGCAGGAGCGTCGGACGCGTCACCCAGAAGAATTTCGCTGATGCTGCTACCGAGCGTTTCTAGATCGTCGACTCCGGGGAGCCCCAGGTTACGGAGCTTCTCTCCCACCGGTGCATACTTTGACTGGAACTGCTTGAGGTAATCAGCAGCTTTCTTGCTTATATCATCTTCGAGCGGTACAACAGTATCTCCAACCAAGTCGGTTAGGCGCTCCGAAGCGCGTGAGAGAACCTCGATGGATGGGCGCTCCTCTCGCAGTGCGACACCAACAGTCCTAAACGAGTTGTTGGTTTTCAAAGCCTCGATGGCCTGTTGACCATTCACAGTGATCTCGTGGCCTGAGACTTTGAGCTTGAGTTCACCGGCAAGCAACATCGCCGCAAGCAAGTATCGAAGAGTATCCTGTGACCAGCCAAACGGGGCGCCAGAGAAGTGCTCCATCAAGCGCTTTCCATCTACATTGCCGTTGCGGCTGATGTAGTCCCGGATGCTGGTAATAGCCTTGTCTTCCGTCTTCACCGATGGTGTTCCAGCGTTCACTCTCACGAGCCCGAGCGGATCCAACTCCGAAGTGATCGCCGTCATATTGCTTCCAATGCGGAGGAATCTCTCCGGCAATGCAGTCTCAACCCTGACTGGAGCCTCGGAGTATCGATCAAATACTTCGGCCGCCGCGCTGGACAGATATTTCTTGCTTGCATCAAGCACACTGGAATCAAGGGTGTCCACTGATGTAGCCTGGCCTCTAAAGATGAAAGACCCACCGCCGAGGCTATGAGTCAGCAGGCGCTTCAGATCGTTTGACAGCGTATCGGCTCGGCTTGATTGAGCAGTGCAGTAATCCTTGATCTCCTGGTCTGGGTCAGTGCGATATCGTTGACATATCTCGCGGC
>DJHI01000270.1 GCA_002431715.1 Armatimonadetes bacterium UBA5829 | reverse complement strand
CAGTCCATCGTGACGCCTCCCTCGCACTGTCCGAAATGCAACAATAAGCTGAAAGCGATTGATCTGATTCCGCTGTTGAGTTTCTTGATGCTTGGGCGAAAATGCAGGTATTGCGGAGCGCCTATCAGTTGGCGATATTTTACGGTGGAGCTGATAACAGGGCTGCTCTTTGTCGGAACATACTTGCGATATGGTTTCAGCATAGATGCCTTTGTTTACGCGCTTTTTATATGCGCGCTGCTGATAGCTTTCTTTGTCGATCTGGATCGGTTTATTATTCCTGATCAGATCGTGATATTTGGGCTTTTTTTAGGCCTTGCCAAGGACATAGCGCATATAATTGCGGGCAGCGCCAATCTGCTGTACATACCAATGGCGTCGGGTTCTGAGTTTCCGATGCTGCCGTCTATAGCCGGAGCGGTTGTCTGCGCCGGGGTGTTTTATCTAATCGCATATATCGGCTACTTTGTCTTTCGTCCACGAGGCGATTCGGAGGATGACTCTGAAGCGGAGGAATACGAAGGCGCTCTCGGCGGTGGTGATATTAATCTTGCTGCGGCGATAGGGGCGGTAATCGGGATTATGCCCGCGCTCGTATCATTCTTTATAGCTGTAGTGGTAGGCTCGATTGTCGGCGTTACTATCCTAGTGCTCAAGCGCAGGGCAAAAAAGGGTGTTCACTGGCGAACGGAGATACCTTTTGGCCCGCATATGGTGATAGGAGCGCTGGCGGTGCTTCTAGCGAGCCCTCAGATAGGCGCTCTCTGGCGCTGGTGGGTCGGCATGATCACTCCGGGATAGCGATCAAAGTGTTGGTTGGTGAGAGTTCCCTTCGATCAGTCGATCAATGATCAAACGAAAAATGGAACATACTGGCGAGATTAGTCGCCAAAAATGTATAATTATAAATACAACTTCCCTGTGGAGGTGGAACCGAAAATGAAGATATCATCTGGAAATAAAGGCTTTTCGCTTGTTGAGCTTCTGACTGTTATCGCAATTATTGCTATTCTGGCTGCGATAATCTTTCCCGTTATGGGCGTTGTAAAGGAGAGGGCCAAGGAGAATAATTGTATGGCAAATTTGCATCAGATTGCCCAGGGTGTTGCCATGTTTAAAACCGACAATCGTCGCTATCCTGAGGCTCTTGTCGAGGCAGTTTATGACAACAATAATCTGGTAGACTTTGGGGCAGCCAAGAGCGATGCGCATCTTTTTAGTGAATATGTGCCGTCCGTCAAAGCGTTCCACTGCCCATCATCCAATATAGTGGATACGAAAGCAGTTTCAGATGTACCTCTTAAATACTACGATCCATCGGGCGAAACAATCAAGGTCTACAATTACAACAGCTATGAGGTGTATATAAACAACAGCGGAACTGTTGAGCGACACTATTGCATCAATTGGGCTAATTCTGATTCTACTATGGATTCGTCTTTATCTCCGAATGAAGGCGACGATACAGAAGCCCTTTGGCAGGCCGACTATGAACGTCAACTTAAATTTAGAAACCCGCCTGCGGATACGGTTGTGACTTGGTGCTCATATCATCAAAACGGCTCGGGTACATCTGCAAAGGGCAATGCGATTGTAGTATTTCTTGACGGTAGCGCTGAAAAAGTGCCGGCCGGTAAGATGAATGCCTGTAAATGGCGAGTAAAGCCGAGTAAGGGCTAAGATTTAGCTTTCAACCCGGCAATCTTTTGCGTTGGGACGGGACTCATCCTGTCCCAATGCGCGCGTTATGGTAAAGAATTATTAAAACAGGATTAAATGCTTGGCTCTTTCAAGGAACATTAGAGGGCGTGCGATAGTCGTACCATCGGTGAATGTTTATGTATAGAATGCGGCGCAATATAAAAGGCACCTCGCTTGTCGAAGTGCTTGTGGTTATGGTGGTGCTGCTGGTCGGGATTATGACGGTGATCCAGATGTTCCCGACAGGCTTCGGCGTCGTCAGGGCTGCTGAGAGTCGCACTATCGCCACAAAGCTTGCTCAGCAGGAGATCGAGCGATGGAAATCCATGTCTGCTAATCTTCCCACCGGCATTCTTCCGATAGATGCAGACGGAAATGTTCTCAATGGACAGTATCCAGGTTCACCATTTGCCGCATTTACCGGAAATTCAGAGCCATATGCCCGCGGCAATGTGTTGAATATCAGATGGGTCCGTGAAGAGACCACGCCCATTCCCGCTCCCGTTTATTTCACCACAGGAACCGGCAGCGATTTCGGTTCAAGATACACACTCGCATTCAGCCCGATCGACGTTTATACGGAAGATGATGGCGACCTTAACGGCCTGAGTGTAAAGAGCGGCCCTCTGAAGCGGATTGTCAGCCCCAGTATGATCCTGCCCGCCCTTAAGCAGGGTCAGTATGCCGTCTATTACGGCAATGAAGCGGATAAGTTCTATGTGGCATTTCCTCAGGATTCGACCGGAGTCAAAAGGGTCTACTACATAAGCTATTCCTATTGGGCCGAAGGCCCTGAGGGCAAAGTGCTGATGAGTGAGCTTAATCAGCGAGTTCCCGAAACCGATCTACTCGACGGTCCTGATATTTCCTGGCAGGAAGTTAAAATCGATCCACCTTCAAGTTATGACGCCATCGGTGTAGAGCCGAATACCGATACTTGTGCTCGCGGATTCATTCTGGTAACAAGTGGAAACTGGTCGGCTGACCCATATGAATTCAAACTTGCCGACCCCATTCTCGGTGTGCTTGCATTCAACCCCAATGCGCAGAGGCTGTATGAATATACATCTCTCGGCAAACGGCCTATCGAGGCTCATATAGATTATCGAATATACGATCCTCGCATAATCCGTGAAGACAAAGTGGTGCCAGACGCCAGCGACAGCGCTGAGAGCATTCCGATCAAGCTGGCGCTGAGGTTCATATTGGATGCGGGCGACCCGAATACGATAGACGACGG
>DJHI01000213.1 GCA_002431715.1 Armatimonadetes bacterium UBA5829 | reverse complement strand
TTACTTAGCGTAAATTGCTTAGCATGCTTTTATAAAGCAGATCGAGCAAATCATTATCCGCCACGTTTCGCATTTGAGGATGGATACACGGCATGCCGTAGGTCAGAGTCGGGTCGCCATACCAGTTGACATGGCGGCAGGAGAGGTCTATGTCGGCCAAGGCGATGCCGTCTCCATGATTTTCGGCGATGATTGCACCTGAGGAGTCGATAATCATACTCGGCGGAGTTACGGACGATGATACAAAGTAGACACCATTATCCAGCGCGCGTGTGCGCCAGGTGATCGGTTTTCCGCCCACCACCGGCAGAAATAGAATCTCCGCACCCTGATGTGCATAGCAGCGCGAAACCTCTGGAAACCACTCGTCATAGCAGATGTGGATTGCTATCCGGCCAAAGTCCAGGTCAAAGACCGGATATTCGCTTCCGCAGGAAATTCCATTCAACATCTCGCCGAATGTCAGATGGGTCTTTCTATATTTACCGACCAGCCTGCCTGATCTATCGAAGAGCACAGCGGTGTTGAACAGATGATCTCCCTGCCGTTCGGTAATCCCGGCCAGAACATGCATATTGTACTCGTGCGCCTTTGCTGAGAAAAGTTCACAACATGGACCTTCCGGCACTTCTTCGGCTATCTCCAAATGACTGTAATCGCGCCTCGGCACGCCTGTTACATTGCAAATCTCGGGCAGGCAGACGATATCCGCCTTGACCGCTCCGGCCTCGTTGAGTTTTGTAATTATTCTCTCGCGCTGATCGGCTATAGTCAGAGGCGAAGCGCAGTCGCCAAATCGCACAGTGGCAACTCGAACCATTCTCGGCTGCGGTTTCTCTATTTTCTCGACTTTTGGATCGAACCATTCNNCCCTTCTCTGCAGCACGCAAGTACATCTCGAATCTATTACCATCGGATTCATTGGAGTGCTGGAAAACCTGCTCAAGGAGAGTCTCTTCGTTCCAAGGCTCGGACGGGACTAGAAAATGCTGCGCAACTTGCGCAAAGACGGAGAGAGGGGGATGAGCAATATCTTTTATACGCACTCGCACACTTGCCCGGTACCACTGGCCTGTCTCCAATTCGGCTTCACCCTGCCAGCAGCCGAAAGCATGCCTGTCGCCTGTAGCGCTTAAGATCAATCGGGCCGGTTTCAAGCTGTGCCCCGGCGCAAGTTCAGCTCTGGGCGTTACAAACCGCCAGTTAGCTGCATTTTCGGAAAAGTCAGGATTTACTACTAAATTGTTGTTGATTTTGCTCATCCCTTAATCGCTTGAATTATGCTCCCCACATACGGCGTATGTCTCTTGTGGATGCCGCATAGCCTCTTGCAAACTCGGCTCCATCATAACCGGGATCATTTTTCGGGATATCCGAGAGCTTGACCTCTTTGCCGCCGTTTTCGCGAGAGATTCTGCCTGCAAGCATGATCTTAATCGATTCGGTGAGCTCCGTCATGTCAGCCATTTTGCGGCCGGTATCCATATAATCGAATATTCTCGTTAACAAGGCGCTGTATATCTTACTTACATCCACTCTGAACTGGTAGGTGGTCTTGGTTGTCATTATCACCACCTCGAACGGGTGATAATTCGGCCAGAATGTATCATATACAGCAGTCACGCCGCTTGCAAATTTCGCCATATAGGTCTCACAGGTCTTGTCCTCAACACTGGCTCTGCCGACAAACTTACACGACTGCGCGCCCGTACCGACAAGCCCGCCTATAGCCTCGACAATGTGAATGCCGTAGTTGAACTCATCTATGCCGGAAGTTCCAAAGACGGTTACTATTTTTCCTCGCTCTTTTTCAGGAACAGCCAGAAACTGGGCTATCTCTTCACAATATCGAACCGAAGAGCTGCCAAGGATCGGCTTTCCCTGAGCGGCGAAGTCTTCGAAAATTTTGCAATCAGCGAGAGAGCCTACAATAGGCTTATCGATGAATACAGGTTTCCCTCGCTCGATAAACGGCNNAGGCATCGCCTGCTTGACATGATCATCCCAATTGCAGCTGTGAATGAACCCTATATCGACGCTATCCGCCAGTTCTTCAAGGCTTTTACAGTGCTTTTCAAGGCCGAATTTCTCTATGAACGCCTCAACCTGCTCATCATCTCGAAAACTGTCGTTATACACGGCGACATATCGCGCACGATTACCTTTAAGCAAGGTATCGGCAAACACTACCGGATGCGATGTATCGATATTCACTGCCCCTACTTTATACATAGTCAAACCATCTCCTGCATAAATTGATATCAGTTCTCAGTAATCAGCAGTCGGAACTACACGGTCAGACCATACAAACTGAAAACTGAGAACTGAAACTAAGCCCTTAAAAAATATAATCTGATTCGGAAATAGCAACCGGAGCACCGCCGGCAATGGATTCATCGACCATATAGCTGATAACCGCTGCGCGTGCAGCCCTTACAAGTCCGTTCGGACTCTCCGTATCGTTCAAAATGGCGTCCGCGAACTGATCGATCTCGGTAATCCATCCCTTATCGACTGCATCGAGAGTTATGTTGACCGGTTCATCACTCCAGCCATAGTAATCCATTGCTTTGAAATCCTGGATGTGAATGGCGTTACTATCACAGTAGATCTCGGTGGATTCTTTAGGAAACTTGTTGCATCCCGCGCTTGCGATGAGAGCGGTTCCCACGGAGCCGTCGGCAAATGTGATGGTTACGATCCCGCTGTCGGGTATTTTTACGAAATGAGGGTCCAGAAATATTCCGCCGGAAGCGTAAATGCTGACAGGTGGCGAGTCAACCAGTTCGCACATCAAATCGAATATATGGCATCCCTCTCCGACAAACCGGCCTCCGCCTATCTTGGGATCAAGAAGCCAATGATCCAGCGGAATGGAACACTGAATTCGATGGTAGATCAGCTTCTTTCCCGGTAGTCCCTTGAGCAGATCGCGGGCCTGAGTAACTAGTGGAGCCAGACCCCTGTTATAGCCCACCGTATACTTGACATTGTTCTTCTTCACCGCTTCGGCGATTGCTCTGCATTCTTCACGGTTCATTCCCATCGGCTTTTCACAGAGGATGTGCTTTTTCGCATTGGCTGCCCTAATAGTCTGCTCGGCGTGCAGATTATGACGTGTGGTAATGAGGACCGCATCGAGTTCACTATCGGATAGGAGTTTGTCGAAATCGGTTGTCCAGTAATTGGCGCCGACATCCTCTGCAACTTCTACAGCAGCGGACTCATTGATATCCATAACCGCATGAATCTTGAATTTCGGGTTCATTTTTAAATTCGGGATATGAACTACCTTTGGAAAATTACCACAGCCGATAATTCCCAGATTGACTGATTTCATAACTTTAACCTCTATTACGTGGTGTGGCGCAGGAATCGCGCACTGTCAGTGACGTGGGAAGCATTATTCCCGTAAAGTTATCATTTTCTCCCTCGATGGTCTTAATCAACTGCTCCGCTGCAATCACGCCCGCTTCGGCAATCGGCGTGCGAATCGAAGTTAAACCCGGGTAGGAGCACCGGGCTAAAACGGTGTCGTT
>DJHI01000144.1 GCA_002431715.1 Armatimonadetes bacterium UBA5829 | reverse complement strand
CGATTTCCGAATCGCCACCGTAAGCCTATAATAAAGACATGAAGTATATAGCTAAAGATACGCTCACTGCTGTAGAGATGGATCGCGGTGAGGTTATAGAATTCGAACTTGCCTCGGGTGATGTAGCAAAAATTTCGCTTGTGACTACCGATGCGCGCGTCCTGCGCACCACCTTGAAAGAGCTTAAAGTGCCGGAAGAGGCTGCGCGCACGGATTATAGTTTCAGCTGCATCTTAGAGGTCAACGGTCGCGAGCATCTCCTCGAACGCGAAGTCTCTACGCAGAGAAGTTTCTACGAGCCTTGGGAGATCGATGGAGTCCGCATCTGGTTTGATGCAGTAGATGACATCTTTGAGTTTCTTGCCGAAGATCATGGCGTATGCCGCCCGAGTAAGCACGCGAGGTTTGCGTTTCAGGACGCGACAAAACGCATTTGCCCCGAACTGTTGCATCCGTGGTGTCCTCTGCCTGAGGGAGGACTTCGCATCGAGCAGTGTTATCGAGGGGAAGACTGCTGGCTCGGCGCATACGAAGGCTCACAAGCTCACGGCGGGCTGGATATCAATCATCCGAAAGGAACGCCGCTTTGGGCACCTCTGGATATCCACGACCAATACTATTTCAACAGCCTTGCTATGGGTCACAATAACAATCGCTGGCGCGGCATTCACCGCTGGCCCGATGGGTCCGAGTGGATTCTTCAAGCTCATCATATGACCGAACTCACCGTCCCTGAGCACACTTTTATCTCCAAAGGCAGTCAATTCGCCTCCGGCGCGGGAGTCCTCTCAGGGTATATCGACCACAGCCACTTCATCTTCAAAGTTCACGACTATGGCCGGGTAATTCCACTCGACCCCTGGATTCTATTTTGGCAGATGTATCAAGATTTTTAGAAGTGTTCATCCTTGAACCCCTTGAGCTAAGCTCGATTTTAGGTTATCCTATAAGGGATGGCAAATTGCCGTCGTGATGGGAGAAGGTGATGGACACAGCGCAGACTCAGGAAAGCACCTACAACATAACTCTCCCCGTTTTCGAGGGACCGCTCGATCTGCTGCTGCACCTTATCCGAGAGAACCAGATCGATATCTACGACATACCCATAGCGAAGGTATGCGAGCAGTATCTGGCGTATTTATCCCTAATGGAATCGCTCGACCTCGATCTTGCGGGCGAGTGGCTTGTTATGGCGGCGACTCTTCTTGAGATCAAATCCAGAATGCTGCTTCCCGAGGATCCAAAGGCCGAGGCCGATTCCGAAGAGGAAAAAATCGATCCGAGGCTAGAGCTCGTAGAGCGGCTGATCGAGTATGAGAAGTTTAAGAGCGCGGCGGAAATCTTCAAGGAACGCGAAGAGCAGCGGGCAAAAGTATATATCAGAGGCGCTGTAGAGCTTCCATTCGACCTAAAGCCTGCTTTCGACCTTGAAGATATTACTGCTGTCGATCTGCTGGCCGTGTTGCAGCGCATACTCTCCGATGTCGGCGAGGAAGAGGTCACCAGCATCCAGAGGCGCAAGATCACCGTGCGGATGCGCATGCGCGAGATTCAGCGAAAACTTGCCGAAGCTGCAGGCCAGTTGAAATTTGAAGACCTGTTCGAGGATGATATAAACCGCATAGAAGTTGTCATAACATTCCTTGCTCTGCTTGAGCTCTTGAAGTCACGGAGTGTGAAAGTTAAACAAAAGCAGGCATTTTCATCAATCGATATTATTCAACTGGAGTCAGATGGACGATAGAGACATAAAAGTCGAAGAGCTTGAGACTGAGGTTGCCGATGTGGTATCGGTTCAGCCGGTCAGTGAGGTGACTGTCGCCGAGCTTAATGACACCGTTTCAGGTGTTGCCGTGACCAAAGAGCCGGAGCAGCCTAAGAAGGGCCGCGGCCTTGCCGCGCTATTCTCGCGCAAACCCCGCAAGCGCCGCGAAGAACCCGCACAGCCTCAGGCCGATATCGAATCTGCCGCCGCGCTGATCGACGGAAATCTCACGCAGGTNNACGCAGGAAGCTCCAGAAGATGAAAACCTTCCGCCGTACAAAAACGGCAAGCTCAAAAGCGTAATTGAGTGTATGCTGTTTGTGTCGAATGAGCCGCTAAGCGCAAAGCATCTGTCTGATGTCCTGGAACTGGAACCTGCCGATATAGCAGAGGCCCTTGAATCTCTGGAAACGGATTTGGACACTCGGGGCCTGCAGCTAATGAAGGTTGCCGGAGGTTACCAACTCTGCACAAAACCCGAATATGCCGATTACTGCGCTCTGATACTTCAACCTGCTAAGCGTAAACTCTCAAAGGCCGCGCTGGAGACCCTCGCCGTAGTGGCCTACCGGCAGCCCTGCACTATGCCGGAGGTAGAGGCTGTGCGTGGAGTTGCGGTAGACGGGGTAATGAAAACATTGACGGAGCGCGGTCTTGTGAAAGAGGCCGGGCGTAAACAATCTCCCGGCAGGCCTATATTGTATTCGACCACTCCCGAGTTTTTGGAATACTTTGGGCTGAACGATATATCGGAGCTACCGGATATCGACATGCTGGCGGTCGAGGAAGTGAAGGCTCTGGAGGCTCAGAAAGAGCTGTTTAGTCAGAAGCAGGAAAGCGATCAGGAAGCTGAATAGCAGCGAAACTCATTTGGATTTTATTATGTTTTACAGGATGTCTATCCGCAATAATTACTTAGTTTATCTGTTGGTCTTAATTGCTGCTTTCTTACCGCGAATCTCTGCAGCGAATGATACTCTTACTTTCCAGCTCGATGACGGCCAAAGCCGGCAAGTTACCAGTGTGCCCGCTCTAAAATCGAATCTTGGCACAAAACCCAGCGTAAACGCTGCCTGTGCGGTT
>DJHI01000320.1:2434-2663 GCA_002431715.1 Armatimonadetes bacterium UBA5829 | reverse complement strand
CCCATTTTCCTTAACGCATCACCTGCAGTCATACCCTTTGATTTGAAAATAGCATAAAATATACCGACGATCATTATCAGAAATATGATTCCCACTATGCTCGGAAGGATATACGAACCGGCTGTGGGTTTCGCCGCAGATTGTGCTTTTGTCTTAGTCGAAGTGGGCTCTATAGGAAGGGTATCCACGTCCCCGGTGACCTTTACATTATGCTCGAAACCGAGTGTAT
>DJHI01000320.1:2231-2380 GCA_002431715.1 Armatimonadetes bacterium UBA5829 | reverse complement strand
TTTAGTGCTTTTGAGACCTTCGGCCTCCACTTTTACGCTCAGCTCGCCTGTCGCGACGTTTTCAAATGAAGCGATTCCCTGATCGGCGGGAGTGAGCAGAGCGGTCATATCGGTGCCCATGCCGTCTGAAATGGAGACGATACCCCTGG
>DJHI01000320.1:328-2153 GCA_002431715.1 Armatimonadetes bacterium UBA5829 | reverse complement strand
AATTGCCATGTTGCCCGTGGTTTTGTTCATCACATAGAGTTTACCGTTGGTGAACTTTGCGGGCAGGGATGCGGTGTTCAGATCAGTCCCTTTGCCTTTGAAAACATCGGGCAGAGTGGTTTTAGCTTCACCTAATGCATTTTTATAAGTCAGCCAGTAGATATAGCTGCCTTTTTTCTCTACGCTAATCTTTTGCGCCGCANNAGAATGCAAAAATTAAAATGAGGACTTTCTTTGTGATGTTTATAGTATGTCACTCCTTTTCGTCTGATTCATCCATTTCTTCGGTTATGGCTGCGCCGATGTTATCTGCCAGGTCGGAAGCAAGCATAGCATCCTCACCAAGCTTTTGAGCGGCCAACTCACCGGCTCGACCGTGATAGTAAACCGCCGTAGCCGCCTGCATCCAAGGCATCATGTCAGGTTCGCGAGCGAGCAGTCCGCCGATCATCCCGGACAGGACATCGCCCGTTCCGCCTGTCGCCATGCCGGGTGTGCCGGACATATTGATAAGCGCCAAGCCATCAGGTGCGGCAATAACCGTGCGCGCACCCTTTAGAACCAGTGTAACGCCGTACTCTCCGGCGAATGATCTTGCGACCTCTATTCTATTTGACTGTACTTCATCAGTGGTAGTTCCTAACAAAGTCGCCATTTCGCCAGGGTGCGGCGTAAGCACAATCGGCGCCTTACATTTCTTTAAGACGCTCGAATCACGAGAAATCGCAAATAAAGCATCAGCATCAATTATTGCAGGTTTTTCAAGGTGCTTGATAAGCTCCAGTGTGAACTCAATAGTGTCTTCGTCTCTACCGAATCCCGGGCCGATTACTGCTGCATCCCGCTTTTCGATTATCTCCAGGACTTTATCGAGGGAGGCCATGCCAAAAGCACGCGCATTCCCTTCGGGAACGGGAATGGTCATTGCCTCTGTGAGCTTGACTTCCATTATCTCGTTTAAAGATTCCGGGATGGCTGCCGTCACAAGTCCGGTTCCGATCCTCAGTGCACCTTGGGCTGCGAGCGTGGCGGCTCCAGTCATACCCACCGAGCCTGCAATAATTGCGACATGGCCGAGATCGCCTTTGTGGACACCAATACGTCTACCAAACAGCGACAATCCCACTGGAGAATCAATCAACCACGTTGGAGGTCCGGGCATTGTCTCAACAGCATCTTCAGGCATGCTGATATCAGCTACCACTAGCTCACCGGCGTACTCGGCTCCATCGGCTGATGCAATAATGCCCACTTTCGGGAGAGCAAGTGTTACTGTAACATCCGCACGGACTGCACTTTCTCCTATATGGTCTCTACCAAGTGGCGGCCCGAGAGGCTCACCCGTATCGGCATCGATACCGGATGGAATGTCTACTGCAACTAAAGGGCAGCACCTGCGATTCATTTCACCGACAACTTTTGCTATATCAGGCCTTAATTCACCCTTTATGCCCGTTCCTAAAAGAGCATCGATAACAAGATCAGCATTTTTAATGCAAGATCTAAGCACAGAGATATCTTTTGACGAGTCTATATCCAGACCAATTTTCTCGGCGATTATGATATTGGTGAGTGCGTCGCCCTTAGCGGACTTTCGATCTCCGAAGTAAAATATATTTACATCAGCTCCGGCATTATGCAGAAAACGGCCTGCAACGAAACCGTCTCCGCCGTTATTACCGGGGCCTGCAATAATTACAATATTCTTGAACTCGATGTCTTGAAGAATTTCTTCGGCGGTTTCGTACACAGCGTGACCGGCATTCTCCATCAGAAGAATGCTGGGTATCCCGAACTCCTCTGTTGCGCGCCTGTCAAGATCACG
>DJHI01000320.1:0-210 GCA_002431715.1 Armatimonadetes bacterium UBA5829 | reverse complement strand
TTTGCATTCCCCGCGACACCTTTTGCCTGGCCGTGCAGTTTTACCGTGGGTTTACCCAAAGCATCGTTGACTACCTCAACATCCGCCCACGAGAACGATCTGCCGAGAGCCTTCGCAACTTCTTCCTTTGCGGCGAACCTGGCGGCAAGGTGCAGATATTTGGATTCCTTACCGAGCGAGTATTCCAGCTCAACAGGTGTGAAAACACGT
>DJHI01000117.1:814-10392 GCA_002431715.1 Armatimonadetes bacterium UBA5829 | reverse complement strand
TATTACGACGGTATTTTCGGCTTTACAGCCCAACATCTTCAATGCGCGCTCAAAGCCGTGAGGCCGAGGCTTCAACGCCTTAAAAACCGAGGAGATACCAAGCTCATTAGCGACTGCTTTCAATCGCCTGGGATTATGCGTGTTCGATATGATGCACAGCTTCATCCCCAAAGACTTCGCCGACTCGACCCATTTACGCGTGGATTCGGGAATATTCGAGCTTGCCCAGGGCAAAAGTGTATTGTCCAGATCAAGCATAACAGCCACATAGCCGCTGCGCTTGAGCGCGGCAAGGTCGATCTCGCTTATATCACGCGCATACTCATCGGGACGGAATAGTTCCAGTAGTTCACCCATAAGCTTATTTACCGCCGCCTGCTATCGCGTTTTTCGCTGCAACATGCTCTTGGAATGTCCGGCTGAACTTATGACTGCCGTCGGGACGGGCGACATAAAACAGGTAGTCGACATTCGCGGGATGCATGGCGGCCTTTATCGATTCGACACCCGGGCTGCATATAGGCCCTGCAGGCAGACCGGCTCGAGTATAAGTATTATACGGCGTATCACGGCGCAGATCGCTTGCATATATCGTGTGTTCGTTATTCGTGCTCTCTCCGGGCGAATATGAAACGGTGGCATCTACTTCCAGCCTCATACCCTTGGCGAGACGGTTCCATATCACAGCGGAGATCAGGGGTCTGTCTTTTGGTATTTTAGCCTCTCGTTCGATCATAGAAGCCACAATCAAGAGCTTATACAAGCCTTTGTCGAATTTATCCGGGCCCAGCCCGAACCTGCTTCGAATAACCTGTTCTATATCGCTCTTATTGGACTCGATCACTTTTTTCTGAAAGGTATCGAGCATCTTCCGCACTATTCCCTGCGCGTCCGTACCCCTGGCGATCAGATAGGTGTCCGGGAAAAGATAGCCTTCGAGATTATGACCATATAGAAAAGAATATTCGGGAAACTCATATCCCTGCGAAAGGACCAGCGACAGAAAGGCATTACCGGCAATCAACTGCTTGCTGTGAAGCAGGTCGAACATCTGCCGCGCCGTAAAACCTTCGGGGATTGTGACCCAACTCTCAAGTGTTTTGCCGCTTACGAGCGAATCTATGATCTCTGCGACACTCATGGATTTCTTGAGTTCGTATACTCCCGGTTTGAGCTTGTCGGTCGCACCGTTTGCCCGGCATGCAAGAACAAACACAAATGGACTTCTGATGAGCTTTTGCGCGCCGAGNNCCGAGTGTATTGCTGATGTCCCTTGCAGTCGATCCCTTGGCAACGACCACACGGACGCTGGTTGTGTCGCTTGAAACAGGCCGCAGGCAGATGACGAGCCACAGGCCCGCAATGACCAATACTGCAAGCAGAACGTAAATATATGATTTAGTCTGAGTTAAGATATTTTTCATAAATGCATTATTTGGATTGCCAACCCTCTCCCGCCAAGGGGGGGGGAGGGAGCAGGTTTGGTTATTCATTACGGCTTTCTCCAGCCAACGAAAGAATGAGCAAGCGCAGCTTTCCACTTTCCGCTCTTTACTCTTCGCTCTCCGCTCTCCACTCTCCACTTTCAAGAAAGCTCTGTAATATGACGGCTGCGGCCATCTGGTCGATCACTTTTTTTCGCTTCTTGCGAGAGATATCCATCTCTATGAGGGATGTCTCTGCCTCGAGTGTGCTCAGCGACTCGTCCCATCGAACTACCGGAATGCGCAGACGCCTCGCCAGACGGTCCGTGAAGTCTTTAACCTTTGAGGCCTGAATTCCTTCCTCACCCCGCAGGTCCAGAGGATTTCCAACCACAACCTTTTCAGCTTTTAACTCTTGGAGAAGCTCCTCGACAGCTCTCAGATCAGCCTTAACACTTTTACTACGATGAATTGTGGTCACCGGGTTCGCCGTGACGCACAGCTCATCACTGATCGCCACTCCTATAGTCGCGTCGCCGACGTCCAGAGCAGCTATCTTCATATCGCTTCACCTTTGGCTCCGATACTTTCAATAATGAAATAAAGCATAAGGCAGGCCAGCATTCCAAACATAAGGAGCGCCATTACTATCCCCGAGTCGTTAAAAAGCAGCGCTGTGACCATCCCGACCAAGAGAGCTTTGATGCAGGCGGCTACCGACCTGTCGGCAAAGACCTCGTCTTTGAGCTTTCNNTCGAGGCACTTTATAAACCCAGAACAGGAAACTGGGAATGAGAACCGCGTATGCGATTATGGCTTCGGGACGAACTATGATATGCAGATTCAGTAACATTTTACGGACGATGAGCGAGATTACATAATCTCCTCCCACTCTTTGAACCAGACTCGCCATTCGACCGGCATGAGCCGCTGTCGAGCCGAAAATACGATAATCGATGATCGACAAAGCAGCAAGCGCGGCTATTCCAACAAAAAATGCCGCTGCAATATGCCTGAAACCAAATTTTTCACGCTTTATACTGACAGCCATAAGCCCAAATGTAACCGCCGCGGTTATTGTCCCGCCATAATTGGCTCCCACTCTGCCGAGCCCTAAAGCCAGGATTATTATTACCCCCAAAATCATGGTCAGCCATGGCCGAGTATTCCTGCCGCTGAATGTCGATAACAACGCGGCCATTGCTATCAGTATACCGGCATATTCGTTTCCGATTCCGTAATATCTGAACCCACTGATCTGAAACTGGCTGGGCAGGGAAAACTTGCAAAGGTTACCGCCGGTAAACGCATCGATCAGGATTACCGCCACGCCGATAGCGAATACGGTCAATAATGGCGCTGCTTTAAGACCATTCGCGCGATAAATCGCTTTTCCAATCAAGAAACCTGTGAGAATTATAGCGATCCAGAATCCGAATATCGCAATTAGCTGAAATTTGGTATCCGGCGGGGCGAGAACCGCAAGCAGCATAGCGATTGAAGATGCCCAACAGGTAACCAGCCCTAGCCGAACAATCCCGCATATTCGCCTTCTGGCTTTGAGCGAGAAGGCAAGAGCGATGACAGCCAAAACAAAGGTGATCGTGCCTATGATCATTATCACATATATCACCGGATTCACTATGACTTCGTGAACCAGAACAATGGTATCCAGGTCGCGGATATCTTTCAGCTTATCCGTGCTTGAGATCGTCTGAGCGGCTCTACCCATCACTTCGGGAGGCGCCGGTATGTCGAACATGCTCAAAACTGTTGGAGCGAAGTCACTTGCCGCGATAAGGCCGGGGGTTCGTGTGGTTGGAGATGTGAGCAGCCCCGACATATTCGGACCATAAATAACAATCGGGGTCAATCGATTCCACTGCCCGCCTATAGGCAGGCCGAACGAGACGAGTATAACGTCGGTTTTGGAATTGATAAGTTTATCGACCAGCTTATCAAGATCGCATAAAGCTTCGGCCTTATGAGATTCAAACGCTTTATCGGTCATTCTGGTTTTGAGGTCGTCGAGTCGAGTTGAGTCTCCAAAATTAATGACTGTAAAATCCGCGTTCCTTATAGCAGATAAATCAAGAGGCTTTTGCAGAGAGCCGAAATCTATCTGCCCGCGTGAATCCATTGCAAGCACCGCAGCGGCGCGATTTGTCTTTTTGGGCGCGATATCGGCGTTTCCTTCAGCGGCGGTCTTCTTTCCTGCTTCATGTAGGGCATCGCCGAGCGCGCCAAGTTTTGCAGGCTTTGCAAGCTCCATATTTGCGCGCAGGGCAGGCCCGAGACCTAAAAATACTGCTGAGCCGGATTCGGCCTCGTAGCCGGTCTGTCTTGAATAGCACTCCGGAGCAGGCTGTCCGTCGATAATTTCATCCGAATCATAGAAATTAAAGAGAAATCCTCCACCCTTGCAGCTCGAACCGGCTCCGGCCGTGAGCATGCACGAAAGCTCGTTCTTGCCTTTGGCGCAATTTGGGCTTATAAGACCGACTGCGCCTTTTTGAATCATCTTCGTGATTGCGGGATAAGATGCGTTGTCCAGATCATCCAGAGTGAGACGATTTGCAATGACAACGATTATCTTCTTCGACTTGCCTTCATGCCGTGGGAGAGGGCTTGGGGACGCCGCAAAGCAAGATAAAGCGCATAACGCTAAAATCAAGATTAGCGCAAGAGTGATCGGGCGTGGTATATAGGAGCTTCTTTTAATAAGCTTATGGCCTCGTCCATTGTCATTTCGTACGAAGTGAGAAATCCGCTTTTGAGCACCATAGCAATCGAAAAAGCAGATTCCTCGTCGTTCCTCATCGGAATGACAGTTGTCGAGCACTTTCATTCTACTCCTGATGCATTTTTGCAATTTCAGGATTGCTGATATCCCAAAAATCAACTTGCCTGCGCCTTGATTATTTCAGCGGCTTTGGCAAGCGCGTCCTTAACCTTGCTCGCATCCTTGCCGCCTGCCTGGGCAAACTCCGGTCTGCCGCCTCCACCGCCGCCTGCAACCTTCGCGACTTCGCGAAGAGTATTCCCGGCGTGGAATCCCTTGGATACCAAATCGGAAGTGACTTTCCCGACAAAGAGCACCTTGCCGTCTGAGACTCCCGCAAGCACGACAACGCCGGACTTCAGCTTATCGGCCACACCGTCAGCAAGCTTCTGGAGCGTAGGCACATCGACCGTCGGAACCGACGCAGTGACGAACTTAACATCGCCCGCTTCCTGAGCGGACTCGGCGAGTTCACCGGCCTGCTCGGCTGCGCCACGGCTTTTGAGCTTATCGACCTCTTTTTGAGCGTCTTTGGCTGCCTGAACCGCTCTCTCCGCCGCCGCGACCGCCTCATTCGGGTTCGAGCCTAAAACCTCGGCGGTACTTCTCAACAGATCTTCGATCTCATTGACATATTTAACCGCCGCTTCGCCGGTCACAGCCTCAATTCTACGCACTCCCGCGCCGACACTGGACTCGCTTAGAAGCTTAAACAGGCCGACCTGGCCGGTGTGCTGCAGGTGAGTTCCACCGCAGAGTTCGATGGAGACATCGCCCATCTTGACCACGCGGACTTCATTTCCATATTTTTCGCCAAAGAGAGCTGTCGCGCCCATTTTGCGGGCCTCATCTATGTTGGAAATAGTGACATTTGTCTGCACGTCCTCAAGGATGAGTTCGTTTACCCTGTCCTCGATTTTGCGCATCTCCTCGCGTGTAACAGCCTGGAAGTGCGAAAAATCGAATCGCAGTCTGTTCGGCTCGACAACCGACCCCGCCTGCAGCGCGTGCTCACCCAAGACTTCGTGCAGAGCCCTATGGAGCAGATGGGTAGCGGTATGGTTCCTGGCGATGGCCATACGGCGCTTTTTATTTACGCTGCACTGCACGGCGTCGCCCACGGAAATCGTCCCAGACTGCATTTTGCCTTTATGGAAGAAGAACCTGGATGCCTTTATGGTGTCGATCACTTCAAGGGCAGCGCCGTTATTTACTATAGAGCCGGTGTCGCCGACCTGTCCGCCCGACTCGGCATAAAACGGGGTAGTATCGAGCACAAGTTCGACCTCATCACCTTCACTGGCCGAAGCAGCCAGTTCGCCGTTTTTTATTATCGCAAGGATACTCGCATCGCAGGCAGCTTCTTCATAGCCGACGAAATCGGTCGGCTCGATTGTCTTTTCAAGCTCTATTACAACGGTTCCGCCGCCGCCAAAGAGCTGGGTCGAGAAATCGCTCGATTCCTTGGCGCGCTTTCTCTGCTCTTCCATTGCGGCCTCGAAACCGTCTATATCCACCGCAACACCCTTTGCCCCGGCGATCTCTTTTGTAAGTTCGAGCGGGAAGCCGTAAGTATCGTAGAGAGTAAACGCCGCTTCACCATCAAGCTGTTTTTCACTGGCGGATAATGCCAATTCTATCTGATCCTGGAGGCGCTGCATTCCGCTTTCGAGGGTTCTGCGGAATTTTTCTTCCTCGCTGCCGATCACTTTCTCGATATAGCCCTGCCTGTCAGCGATCTCATGATAGACATCGCCCATAAGCTCGACCACAATCGGCACAATCGGCTCAAGGAAACTCTTTGTAAGGCCGAGACTTCTGCCCTTAACGACGGCATTTCGAATCAATCTGCGCAAGACATAACCCCGACCTACATTGGAGGGCATGACGCCGTCTGCGATTGTGAAGACAGCCGACCTTACATGATCGGCAATCACTCTAATGGCTTTATCCGTTTCTTCATCAGAACCGTATTTCGCGTCGGATATTGTCTCGATCTGCTTGACAATCGGCAGGAAGAGATCGGTCTCATAGTCGGTCGGCGTGCCGTTCAGGACGGCTACGGTGCGCTCAAGACCCATGCCGGTGTCTATATTTTTGGTCGGTAGAGGCTTCATGGTTCCATCTTCCTGGCGGTCGAACTGCTGGAAGACCAGGTTCCATATCTCGACAAATCTATTAGAATCGTAAGCAATCGACCATGCCGGGTCCTCGGGCGGCCCCATCTCCGGCTTTGTATCGAGAAATATCTCGTTGCACGGCCCGCAGGGCCCGTTGGGGCCTTTACTGGGAGCGTCGGCGGGCCAATAGTTCTTGCCCTCACCTAACCTGACGACCTTGTTCTCAGGAAAACCTATCTCTTTGATCCAGACATCGGCAGCCTCATCATCATCGAGATATACGCTCGTCCAAAGGTAATCGGGGTTAAGCTGCAAGACTTCCGTCAGAAACTCCCAGGCCCATAAAATAGCCTCACGCTTGAAGTAGTTGCCAAAGCTGAAATTACCGAGCATCTCGAAGAATGTATGGTGGACGGCATCGCCGACTTCATCTATGTCGTCGGTGCGCATGCACTTTTGAGACGTCACTATCCTGCCCGCAGGCGGCACTCTCTCACCCACAAAATAGGGTTTGAACTGCACCATCCCCGCGGAGGTGTAGAGCAGGCTGGGATCGTCCGGCACGAGCGAATCGCTGGCGTGGATCAGATGACCTTTGCTTTCGAAGAATTTCAGGTATTTAGTTCTAAGTTCACTACTAAGCATGAAATTTGTTCCCAGTTTTGAGTTTTAGGTTATGGGTTGTAAATCGCTACAAATAGTTCAGGTTAATCTTTCTATAATAAAATCTTTTACTTTACGAGCGAGTAATAATGCTTCCTCTGCTGTAGACTCATCAGGCCAGAAATCACCATCATAGCGTAATTCAACTGCATATGGGGTCAGCGACTCAACTATTTGCAGCAGAATTTCAAATTCAGTATTTTCAGATGCGCATAACCTAACAAGTCGAGCAAGATTATGTGTAAATGGATAATCAACATCAATACTGGTAAGGTATGCCTTCAGTAGTTTTTCTGCAGCTTGCTGAGCATGAAATGCAGTAGCATCCAAAGCACCCGCCTTAAGTGTAGCATCTGCTGCCAATAGGTCACTGTCAGCTTTACGCAAAAGAGCTTTTACAAGATCACGCCGCTCTTTCATAGATGACCTTTCCCTCACGCAGTGCGGTTGTCACAAAAGCCCGCGGAACTTCACTCCATTCAAAAACCTCTTCGGGAGTATATACCACCACTTCCACTTCCACCGGAATATCGGCAAGTTTTGTATAGAATTTTGCAGAACGTCTATAGCGCGGCTCGTCCGATTCTTCTATTACCAGTAAATCATAGTCACTGTCTGCGCGATGCGTACCACGTGCCCTACTGCCGAATAGGATGATTCGGTCAGGAGTGGCGGCCTCCACGATGCGGCTAATGATATTTTCAATAACAGTATCTGCGTTTTTTTTCATGATAATCTAGTTTCAGTGGCACTTTATTACTTTTCCTTCAAATCCAGCCTTGCGATATACTCGCCCTGGAGCATCTGGCCGGTTCGCTTGAACCCGGCGCTCATATACAGAGCATGGGCTACGAAGTTCTCTGGACGGTAACCGACAAATATCTCATCGCAATCCGGTAATTCACTCATCATATCTATAAGCTTGATTAAGGCTGCTTTCCCGAAGCCTTTTCTCTGCTGGTCTACATCGATCATCAATCGATAAACCCAGTACTTGCCATCATCGGGATCGAGACCATACATCGCGAAACCCACTACATTTTCTTCATGGAAAATTGCAAGCTGGACAAATGTAGGCTCAGCCTTAAATTCACGGACTCTATAGAAATTTGGAGCGACCAGTCCGCCCTGCTCCAACTTGAATGCGAGGTTCATAACCTCGGGCCAAGACTCTTTTGTGACCTCTTTAAGCTCTACATCAACCATTACATGCGATTCCGCTGCGCTCATTTATCCTTTACTTCTCCAACTCCTTGATTACCGTAACCATCACCAAATTTATCTATATGCAGCTCTCCACCGGTCGCCCAATTCTCCCGGTCGAGTTCTTCTATAAGTACTGTTACCCATTCCGGCTTGACATCGAGCGCCGAGGCAACTGCATCCGTTACAACGCCAACCAGATTGCGCTTTGTCTCGATATCTCGCCCCTTTGCCAGCTTTACGGTGATGATCGGCATATGTCAGGCCTCACGCTCGGCAATGAACCTTTCAATAGCCGCCTGATCTTTTATACCATCAGTGGCGCCTAAAGCCGTAACGCAAAATGCGCCGGTTGCATTGGCAAATTTGCCCGTGCGTTCGAGGTCCCAGCCGTTGGCAATACCTGCCAGAAAACCTGCTGCGAATGCGTCACCCGCTCCTGTAGCATCGACTGCATCCACACGATAGATCGGCAGGCGGACCTCACTGTCCGCGCTCTTGATATAGCAGCCTTCGGAACCCATCTTGAGAGCGACAATACCCACGCCCTTATCCATCAATACCTCAGCCACATCCGCCGGGTCACGCTTCCCGGTTACCATTCTGGCTTCCTCGATGCTCGGAACGGCATAATCGACATACTCAAGGCACGGTTCCAGCAGCTTCATCCACTGTCCCTTGGAGTCCCAGGCCGTATCCAGAGCGGTCGTAACACCGAGCTCCTTGGCTTTTTTAAGAACGTTTGCCGTCGGCTGCCCATCAAAACCCGGCATCAGGAACGAACCAGCTATATGAAATATCTTCGAGTTTTTGACTATGTCCCAGTTTATATCATCCTCTGAAAGGCATGCATTGGCACCTATATAATGAATAAAACTTCTCTCGCCGTCGCCGTGAACCATAACCATGGTCGCAGAGGTCGAGGTCGATGCGTCTCGAACCACACCACTCGCATCCACACCACTCGATCGAAGAGAGTTGACCATGAAGTCTCCGAAACCGTCATTACCGACTTTGCCGATTACAGCGGTCTTGATACCTATTTTAGCCAGACCGATGCCGGTGTTGTTTGCGCAACCGCCGCCATGAAGCTCCAAACGGTCGACCAGGTTCAGCTTGCCCCTCTCAGGAAGCTTTTCTACCGGCTTCCCCACAACATCGGCGACCAATATACCAAGACAAGTTACGTCAACCAATACTCCATCCCCCTTCGTTGGGATTTTGAATTCTAAATTTTGAATTTTGGGTTATGCATTATGCCAACTCAGAATTCACAATTCATAATTGCCTTCTTCCGGTATTTCCGGTTCCTCCTCGACTATGCCGTACCTGACGAAGAGTTCGCGTAAGGCATGGGTAACGAGAAACGCGGAGGTTCCCAGAAAT
>DJHI01000117.1:0-777 GCA_002431715.1 Armatimonadetes bacterium UBA5829 | reverse complement strand
GGTTCCCAGAAATAGAAACGCGATCCCAGATAACATGGGGACCGCGCAGAACACTGCAAAGGCGATTATAACAAGAAACAGACCCACTGTAAAGCCGAGGTTACCCATCATCAGCAGGAACGATTTTCGAAAAACGGCCTTAATACTGCTCCCCGATTCGAGCACCTGCTGAGCGATGAGCAACGGCAAGTGATAGATCACCATCAAAAGCCAGAAGATGACAACATACACTACGATAATAACCGCCGCTCCGGCTATAGGATTTCGCCCGGCTGTAAACCACTTGAAGAAGAAAGCCAAATCAGCCGCGAGTACCACGCTTATAACAATATCGACTGCAAACAACTTCAGCGCAGGTTTAATGAGCAGACGAATTCCCGACAGAGTATCCATAAGTGCGGGATGCTCGCGGTAGACAAACATTCCCGCGTAATAATAGACCCCCACCGCACACAAAAAAGCAACAAGCGCCGCAGGCGTCATCAGCAGCATCTTCACAACAAACTGCGCATTTGATTTCCCGACCAGGGCTATCAGGCCGACAATTGCAGTCAATATAAATGCAATGAAAGAAACTACGACCACATAGCCGAGATGATCGTAAGCATCGACAAAGCCTTTACGAAGCGCTCTGCCAAGACTTGCACGCGGGAGAGTATTACCGTTATCCATACGATTATTATACAGGATTACGCACAAAACCGTCGCCTTGGTTATAATCGCGAGAGTGTTCATTTCTACAGGAGTTATTTGGGGCTTTGCCCCACACCCCACCAG
>DJHI01000217.1:522-4401 GCA_002431715.1 Armatimonadetes bacterium UBA5829 | reverse complement strand
AGCCTTTTCTTTGTCTTTTTTATCTTGAGGAATTCTAATAAGAATATGCTGCGCCTCTACATATTCGGCATACTCAGCATCGCTGACTTCAACATCTTTTGCAACAATCTTTTCGACAAGAGCGGAGACTTTGGTCACTGTCATAAAGCGATCGCGAGTGGTTCCGGACTGCTTAATCACATCGTCAACGCTCTTAGCGCCCATTCGCTTAAGCTGATCTCCGATCTTGGCATTCATATCATCGGAGGTGATCTTGACTCCAGCCTTGTTTGCTGCCTGCCAGATCATTTTCTGGTTCATCAGTTCCTGCAGAACATTCGGGCTGATCCAGAACCACATAGCCTTCATTACATCACCCTTTGTGATGGGCATACCATTAACGGTTCCGACAACCGTGCTGTCCGGTGCATTCCAATATTTCTGAAGTGCCGCGTCCTGATTGAAAGCTTCGGCTTTTTTAGTCGTGTCCGCGAATGACGATACCGATAATACAAAAATCAGCGCCGCCATCAATACCAAAAGCATTTTATTACGCATTTATATAGCTCCTTTCAAATCTGTTGAGTTCAATGATAATACTACAAATCAATTGGCCGGTCAATGGACCGAAAAGCAATAACTCCTGCTACCACCCCCAGTGAAAAACCACCTATAATATAACGATGATCATGCACAGCTAGTTCCCAAAAATATTTATCAAAACAGCATTCGTGACAATATTATCGCCGCGCTGTTTTGAATGCAGTGAGCAATCATCGATGGAATGAGTGATCCGGTCCTCTCTCGAACCAGCGCAAAGGCCACTCCCAATACGAATATCGGTAAGAAATACGCCGGAAGTGGATGACCAACGGCAAAAATAACAGCGGATAATACCGCGGCCGCCCATACTCGCATCCAGCCTCTCAGCGCTCCGTAAAGCATACCTCTGAAGAAAGTCTCTTCAATAATCGGCGCAATGATCGATCCCATAATGATAACAACTACAAACGATGCACCTTCGCCGCCAACAAAATAAGGCAGCAGTGAATGCTCAGGCGTCTTTATATTGTGGAAAACCGTTTGATCCAGCTTTTGAGATATCAAAACCGCTGCTGCAAGAAACGGAAGTGCGGCTATATAGCACCCGATCCCCCACTTAAGCGCATCTTTCACAGAAACAGTTACAAAACCAATGCGCCTAAGATAATCGCCACTGTATCCGGTCATCAGGCTGAAGGCGCCCAGACCAAGAGTAAATGCGGAAAGCATCGATAGCGCTACAAGTATTAAATAAACGAGATTACCCGCCTGGCTCGACGAGTCCAGTCCGCTTACAATCACTGCTGCGGCAGCAATTCCTTCAAGAACGAAATTGCCAATGAGATAGACCAAAAACGCTTTGATCAATATGGATGAAGAGACATTATGAGGCAGCGCATCTTTGAAAAACCGATAATTTTCCGAGAGGAATAGAACTGCAATTATTATTCCGACAAGTGATGCGGCTAAAAAAACAGCCGCAATGATATACACCAGCGGCCGAGCGCTAATCCGTATGGCAGGTTCGGCGCTCCCGGACCTGCCAAGGCTCATATCTATCACTTGAACCCCGATCAGAAAGACGGCAATAAGGGCTAAAATTAAAAGAACCACCCATCTGGACCGCAAATTGCCGTTTGTCTGCCGCAGGTCCAATCACGCGACCTCGCTTGCTTGCTCTTGATCGGAACTGCATCTGTCGAGCCATTCCAGATATGCCTTGAGCATATTGCGGAACTCGGTCTCAAACCTGTCTCGTGTCGCCTGAACCAACTCAGCATCGGCTCGATGTTTTTCAGCCTCTTTTTGTGCGTCGACATTCATCTGAAGCCTGGCCTGTTCGGCCTCTTTCAAAATCAGCTCTGCCTGCTTATGCGCGTTGGCTCTGACCTCATCGGCGCTCTTTTGCGCAACGGTGAGGGCATCGGTCAGTGCAGCCTTTATTGCCTTGACCTGATCGACCTCTTCCTGAAGCATATCGACCTTACGCTGAAGCTCGTTCTTATCCTTCAGAGCATCTTCGAGAGCCAATCTGGCAGACTTTACGAACTCGTCGACCTGGCTCTTGTTGTAACCTCTGAATGACGGCTTGAACTCTATGTGTAGAATGTCTATGGGTGTGATTGACATTGTAATGCTCCTATCCCAGCTCTTCAGAGCGTTTGGTGGCGGCCTTTACAGCCTCCATCAATGCGGTTCTGAACCCATATCGGTCAAGCATATCTATACCGGCAATGGTGGTTCCACCGGGAGTCGTGACCTGGTCCTTAAGACGCGCGGGATGCTCGCCGGTATCGAGAACCATCTTCGCAGAACCCATAACAGTCTGAGCGGCAAGCGGAAGGGCGATATTTCTAGGCAGCCCCACCCTGACTCCCGCATCAGACAGCNNGCCGCTGAGGCCCGTAACGGCATCGAGCATCTTTTCGGGAACTTCGAAAGAGATTCCTACTGCATCATAAAGTGTCTTTGCAACAGCGACATGCTCGTTTGTTGCCGAGCGGCCTCTTGTAAACCCTATAGCACCTTGGCCGATCAAGGCCGGAGTGTTCGGCATTGTCCTGATTACGGCTGTGCCTCTGGGCATCGCCGATTCGATTGTCTCCAGTTTGACACCGGTGACGATGGAAATGACCAATTGCCCCTCGTGAACCGACTCGGAGATATCAGAGAGTATCTCCAGCAGCACACCGGGCTTAACCGCCAGAATGACAGTATCGGCATCCGCTAAAGCTACTGAATAATCGGTCGTGACGTTGATGCCCCATTCACTTTTGAGCTGTTCCAGGCGCTGTTGGTTGATATCCGACATTGTCAGATTTTCCGCCGAAACAACACCGGCGGACNNTCCTTGTGCAAATGCGCCGCCCATGGCGCCCGCGCCTATAATTGCCAATCGTCCGATTTTTTCTGATGCCATTGATACTTTCTCCGTGTCTTATTTCAAGAAGCCTATCAGAGCCGACTTCCAAAAAAGACCCGGAAATAATTCCGGGCCCTTTGAATTTTAGTTCTCATGGAACGGACTCTGGACCTTCTTCGTCGCTCCGCCGTTTTCCACTTCTATCACATAATTGCTGGGTGTAAAGAGATAGACTTTCTCCCCAACTTTCTCGATATAGCCGTCCAGAGCGTATATAACGCCGCTCAGGAAATCTATAACTCTTGTGCAAACTTCGGGTGAAGCCTTCTCCATGTTTACTATCTGCTGATGGCCCTCTTTAAGGCCATCCGCCGCCTGCTGCGCATTCTCAAATGACTGCACAGAGAGCCAGACGGAAACATGGTTGATTCTGGAAGAATGAACCCGCACCATAGTCGCTTTACGCTTCAGACCGGAGTCCTCAACGTATTCGAGTTCTTCGTCCTCGTATTCACCCCAACCGATCTTGTCCTTGATCTTGCCCCACAGCCCTCTCGGCTGCTCGTCGTAATCCTCCTGCGGAGCTGTTCTCACGATATTTGCCCTCCCATTCTGGTGTAATAACCAGCCAGGTCGGGTGCTGGGCGTCACCGTCATCCGTGACTGTATTTTGTTTTATTTTCTCTTGATATCTTGCGGATTGCTCTACGCTCTCGGACCGAATACGGCGGTGCCGATACGCACCATATTCGCTCCCTCTTCGATGGCCATCTCGAAGTCGTTTGTCATTCCCATCGAGAGATAGAGCCGCTGCTCATCCGGCAGCTTATCCCAAATCTGTTTTAATCTCTTAAAGTATGGCCGTGTGTCTTCCGGGTCGGCAAGATTGGGCGCCATCCCCATCAGACCGCATATCTTTATTCCTGATATTCCGGTTATTTGCCGGGCAAAGTCTAAAACCTTATCCGGCCCGACTCCAAATTTCGACTCTTCGC
>DJHI01000217.1:0-474 GCA_002431715.1 Armatimonadetes bacterium UBA5829 | reverse complement strand
AACACATCGATCGTTCGTCCAATAGCTTCGGCTCTACGGCCGATCTCTCTTGCAAGCGGTTCGTTGTCCACAGAGTGGATCATATCAGCAAACTCGACCACATGCCGGGCCTTGTTTCGCTGAAGGTGGCCTATCATATGCCACCTGGCGGCATGTCCAAGTATGCTGAACTTTTCTTCGGCTTCCTGGACATAATTCTCGCCGATTTCCTCTGCCCCACCCTCTATCGCTTCTCGGATTTCATCAACACCGCGGGTCTTGGTTACAACAACGAGAGTTATATCCTCGCGTTTCCTCCCGGAGCGCCGGGCTGCCGATTCTATTCGATTTTCGATGAAGTGCAGGTTTTCAACTATGTGAGACATAACGCTTACTTGTTGAATAGTATTACATCAATTTCCTGCTGTGTCAAGCAAAATCATGTATAAAATTTCGAAGTGTACTTTTACAGCCTAAGTAATTCATGGTTGGTCG
>DJHI01000266.1 GCA_002431715.1 Armatimonadetes bacterium UBA5829 | reverse complement strand
GAGTATTCCGATTTCAAACACGCTTGCTTTTAGCTGCTCGCGAGCGATAATTGCGACAAAAGGTACGGTCAGGGCCGACATCACCGCTGAAAGTATGCCTGCCCAAGCATCCTTGTTGTAAGAGTCCCGCACCTTTGGGGGTACTCTATTTGCTAAAAACACGACTAACCTCTAAATGAATGGCTCACCCTATAATTATCCGGGTGAGCCTGTATTTCTTTGTATGGTTATATCATATTTATCATTCAGGCTGTATCGATTCGGCCTGAATGCACGGCTATAAAAGCACCTGTCTTATTGTGTCTATGCCTTCTATCTTAACGATTTTCTCCAGCACGGGCGCAGGAATCTCAGAGTCTACATTGAGAACCATTATAGCCTTTTCGCCGGGTCTGTTTCGGCCGACGAACATACTCGCGATGTTTATACCCTCATTGCCTAAAAGTGTGCCGACATTACCGATTACACCGGGCTTGTCGGTATGAAGCGATACGAGCACAACGCCCTCAGGCACGAAGTCCATGGGATAATTGCCCATCTGCACGACTCGTAAATCGTGAGCGCCGAACAGAGTCCCTGCAACTTCGTTTATGCCCTTGTCTGTCTTCACGCTGACAGTTATAAGGGAAGCATAGTCTCCGCCCTCGGGAGATTTGCTCTCGACTACATCAAGCCCTCTAGTCTTAGCCATAAGAGGCGCATTGACCGGGTTCACACTCTCACCCAGTGCAGGCTTGAGCAGACCGACAAGGACCGAGCGGGTAATCGGGCCTACTTCGTATGATGCAAGTTCTCCGCCGTATTTAATGGTTATCTGCGAAGGTCTGCCTTCGGTCGTCTGAGCAGCCAGGGATGCAAGTTTCTCCGCTAGAGGCAGGAAAGGCGCGACCGCAGCGAGGACCTCAGGAGCAAGCGCGGGCATATTGACGGCGCTTCTGGCCGACCTGCCCTGGAAAACGTCAACTATCTGCTCGGCAACATCGATTGCAACATTTGTCTGTGCCTCTTCTGTGGAAGCGCCAAGGTGAGGCGTGGTTACCACGTTCGGCAGCGAAAAAAGCTCATTTGAGAAATCAGGCGGCTCGGATAGGTACACATCCAAAGCAGCCCCCGCGCACTTGCCGCTCTTAAGGGCTTCGGCCAGCGCGGCATCATCGATGATGCCTCCGCGAGCGCAGTTTACGATGCGGACACCATCTTTCATCATCTCGAACTGCTTGGTCGAGATCATTCCAAGGGTTTCTTTGTTCTTGGGCAGGTGCAGGGAAATATAATCGCCGCGCTTCAAGCATTCATCGAGTTCTAAAAGCTCGACACCTAAAGCGTCCGCCGCTTCGGAGCTTATAAACGGGTCATATGCCAGCACCTTCATGCCGAATGACTGGCACCTTTTGGCAACTTCCTGGCCGATCTTACCGAGTCCCAGGATGCTCAATGTCTTTTTATAGACTTCATTGCCGACATATTTGCTTCGATTCCACTCTTTCTGGGTCATCGAGCAGTATGCCTGCGGGATATTTCTTGAAAGTGCGAGAAGCATAGCAACAGTAAGCTCGGCTGCGGCTATTGTGTTTCCGCCGGGGCTGTTGACGACGATCACACCCTTTTCGGTCGCGACCGGCACATCGACATTATCTACGCCAACTCCTGCGCGGCCTATTATCTTAAGATTTTTGGCGGCTTCGAGAATCTTTGCGGTGACCGTGGTGCCACTGCGAATTACAAGACCATCGTATTCACCAATAATCTTACAAAGCTCATCTTCCGGTAATCCGGTTTTTACATCAACCTCAGCAACTTGCTTGAGAATGTCGATTCCTTCCTTGGCCAACTTATCGCTGACAAGTACTTTAGGCATGATCAAGCCTCCTCATTGCGGTCTGCGCAACAGCACTGCTGCGCGGCTCTATCAATAATCACAGCCCACAAATATTGAGCCATTACTATCAATGAGACTATTAGACAAGAACACGCATAATACCTTTGCTATAGACTAGTTTCTGGAAATTATTCGAGGATTATTANNGCGCGCAAGTTGATGTGAAGGGTCGAGCTTAAGCGCCAGCCCGAACTCTTTTGCAGCGGATAGGTTATTTTTCTCGCGGATGTAGACGCGGCCAAGCCTGAAATGGATTTCGGCATTTTCAGGGTCAAGCTCGGCAGCTTTCTTAAGATAGACTTTTGCCATGCCTAACTGATTTTGTGCAGCCAGGCTGACACCTCTGTCGAACATCTGACTTGCCACAAGGTTATCGATAGACTCAGGTTGTCCAAATCGTTTTGAAAGAGCCGAAACCATAGAGTCTCTGAGTTGGCACTCATTGAAGGAGAACAGAACGAAGCCTTCAAGACCCGCTTTTCTAACGGCCTCTATCTGCTTGAGAATGCCTGACGGGTTGTTGTTATGAACATCTAGACCGACGTATGTAGGCTTTCCGCCACTCCATCTTTTGAAGCCTTTAAGCCAGCTTCTGAACTGAGCGGAGGCTTTTGCGGAACTCTCGTTTCTGTAATTCATCGGCACACTTGCATCCAGAATGCCGTCGCTCAGCCAACTGCGCCAATCCTGGCAGGTCAGTTTGCAGGCAAAATTATCCGTAAAGTTGGGTTTGCAGTCTCCCCAGGCTATTGTTGCGGCGGATATAACTATTCTGGGCTTGGCTTCGTGAACTTTAGTGCATATGGCATTGAGCAGATCGGTCACCTGCTCCATCCGCCAGCATATCCATTTTTTATCTTCAGGCTTAGGTTTTGCCGATGCTCCTGTTTCAGCCTTATATCCGGCCAGGGCCTTATTTGTGTATCCCCACTGCTTGCCTGGGTAGCGTATATAGTCGAGATGAATGCCGTCGAGATTGTAGCGTTTGGCTATGTCGGCTATAAGCGATGCCGTATATTCACGGGCCTCAGGGACCGCTGGATCCATGAACATGCCGTCCGAGGCACGAGTTGTGCCGTTGTAGTCCTTATTGAGCCAGTCGGGATGACGGTTGACCATATGCATGGGAGATACCGGAGGAGTCTTCTCTCGCCAGATTCGGCAGACATTGATCCAGGCATGAATCTTAATGCCGTTTTCATGGCCTTTACTGATCATATAGGCCAGTGGATCGAAATCCAGAGCGAGATGATCTCCACGGGGTTCTATAGATGACTCATAATATGCGTCTCCGACTTTTCTGACCTGCACTAAAAGCGCGTTCAGACCCGCTTTTTTTGCGGATGCAATTGTGGCGTCGCATTGGGATTGGGTAAAGAGGCCGTTGTTCCAGGCAGTTACCCACCCACCCCTCAGTTCGTCTGAATGTGCCGGGATGGACAAGATGCATATTATAAGCAGAATTAAAAATCGCATAAGGGGAACTACCTCGAAACTATTATATACAAAAATTAAAAGCAGATTCCTCGCTAAATTGAATT
>DJHI01000047.1:10243-12064 GCA_002431715.1 Armatimonadetes bacterium UBA5829 | reverse complement strand
TCGAATGATGTGCCGTCTATTACGTAGCGATCAGAATAATCACCGTTTGCGTTGCTATCAATAGTTGCACACTCGACTCTGCCAATATTGGTATCGACAGTGCCTTTCCAGCCACCTTTTCTGTTGATGCTGCTGTATGGCTTAGCGCCATTACCTAATTGCACTTGTACTGCAATTGGATTTTGCGCTCTATCACTGCCCGATTGGCCTTGGAAAGCCTGCACGGTAATCCAGTCTGAATTGAGCCAGTTGTTCTGCTTATCCCGGGCTAAAGGATAAGCCTTTTCATCACTTAGATCGCCATTGCGGTTGCAGTCTAAATATACGCGATCCCAACCTTTGCCCGTACCTTGAGATTCATCGAACATGGCCAAAAGCAGGCCATCATTGCCGTTTCCATCTATCTGATACGCTGCCGGAAATGCGTTTGATGAGACCAGATCGGGAGTCTTTTTGATGAGAGTGTTAATGACATCAATATTCATCCTCGAACCTGTGTATATAACCCGCGAGCAGTCTATATCAGGACCCCATGTGAGATCATAGGAGCCGGGGATAACCTCGAAATCAGCAGGGATAGGTTTATTCTGAACTTGCCATTGAGATTCTTTTCTCTGCTCCGGCTCATTCATTACCACCTGAAGCATTACATCGGACTTTATTTCGCCTTCCGACAAATCGAGTTTTATCGATGATTCTTGATCCGGCTGGAATACTTTTTTCGTATTCTCCTGAAGGATAGACTCGACACTGATATTGACCCGGCCATTGACCACACGTGCGGCGAACTCGCCGTTCGCATCGGTCTGCACAAAATCGGGATATGTGCCTTCCGGTTTTCCGGGGTGCTGAATCTTTAATCTTGCAGAGACCACGGGCTTGCCTGAATCTTTGTCGATAACTTTCCCTTTAACGAGCGCGCCGGGAACAAGCTCAAGCTCGAGTTTCTTTGTGCTGCCCACGGACAGCTCCACTCCCATAACTGCCGGAAGCACCCAGGCTCTCGGCTCAGTATTGTTGCGATTGTAAGATGGTTCGAGGCATATGTCGACTTTTTTCGGTGGGAGTTGGGTTATATACACACTCCCATCCTTTCCGACAGCCACATTTTGTCCTCTATAACTGATATCGCCCCCGGTATTTTNNGACACTGATGATAGTGTGATCTGGAGCAAAACCTGTCTTTCCAGGCAGATACAGGGTGCATTTAAGCCTGCTCTCAAGCGGCTGTGCAATGACTATTTCCTTAGCATAAACTTCTTTTGTGATCGTTTTATATATCGGCGCACGTCCAGGCGATGTGATCTCTATAGAAGCGTTGATATACCTGATATCCTCTGGCTCAGGCATATAGGCAAAACTGAATGAGCCGTCTTTACCCGATCGAGTTGTTTTCAGATCCTCAGGCAAATCAACATTATAATTGTTTCGATAACCATTGATATAGCTGTTAGCTAAGGCCACCTTTGCCCAAGCGACAGGTTTCCCTTTCTCATCGACAACCCGCCCCTTAAGCGTATAACCCGGCTTTAGAACGATATCGAATTGAGCATCTTTTTGAGTCATCGTATATTTTTCGGCGCAGTAACCTTTTGCGATTACACTGGCGTTGACGTATTGGCCTTTTCTCAACGATGACCTGAAGTTACCCGATTTGTTTGAATAGAGAGTCTCCTTCTTCTGCCTTCCGTTGGAATAAGCGCTCACAGTAACCTTCGCGTATGCGACGGGTTTGCCGTCGATATCGGTGACTGTGCCGTATATTAGCGAGTTTGTACTATCTTCCGCTAATACGTGAATGGCGGATAAAGCTATTGCAAG
>DJHI01000047.1:9974-10202 GCA_002431715.1 Armatimonadetes bacterium UBA5829 | reverse complement strand
CATTACACATTCTCCCTATTCATAATAGACTACGGATACTGCACAATTATTACTATAGGAGATTATCAAAATTTGTTACAGAAAGCAGACCTTTGTGCAAGCTAAGCACTCCTGCAGAGCTTAGCTGGGGAATAAAAAAGGCCGGCATAAGCCGGCCCTTTGAATAAATTCCTTATTCAGGAAGCACTTTTCCGAGGGCTTCGAGTTCGGGTTCACCAGGGCCGAGAG
>DJHI01000047.1:6943-9955 GCA_002431715.1 Armatimonadetes bacterium UBA5829 | reverse complement strand
CTTCTTGCGCTCGACTGCGGAGCGCATGAGACCGCACATGATCTCCTGATCCTTGTAGCCGTCTTCACCGCTGCACGGGTGAACCTTTGTGCCGTCGAGCCAGAGCGCGATATCCTCGATATAAGGAACCTGCTCATGATCGGCATCCCAGGTGCCTTCGTCGGAGCCTTCGGCTCCCCGGCTCTTGGTAACAGCTCTCCATCCACCGCCGACATGCACTTCGGCAAAGCCCTCGGTTCCCTCGATGAGGAACCTGACCTTGCGCCACCAGTAATCGACTTCGGGCACGTCGGGAGCGACTTCGCCGACTTCCATAATGCCGCGAACGCCGTTTGCGAACTGAATGAATCCGCCGAGGTAGTCGGGGCTCGGATGGTTGTCTGTGAGCTTTTCGCGGCCGAATGCCTGGCCGATTACCCACTCAACTTCCGACCCGCCGTTGAACCAGCGGATGTAATCGGCGATATGGGTGGCAAGGTGCATCATCCAGCCGGTGCCGGTTCCGTAAATGGTATGGATTCTGCCGAGAGCGCCGCTGTCGACGACTTCCTTGCACTTCACGAACTGGACATTATATTTGCGCTGATGGCTCTGAACCGACTTTACGCCCGCTTCATCGAGAACTTTTTTCATCTCGATGGCTTCGGTCATATTGGTTGCCATCGGCTTTTCATAGGCTATGAGCTTGGCGCCGTTTTCCACACCGAGCTTGATAAGCGGCAGGCGAACCGTAGGCGGTGTGCAGAAGCAGAAGACGTCGGGCTTGGTGGCCGCGAGCATCTTGCCGGCATCGTCAAAGCCTTCTGGGTTGCCGCAGAGGGCCGCGGCGTCGGCTATTCTTCCCGCGTCTACATCGGCAAGGCCGACTACCTTGAAGCGGGGGTTCTTATTAAATACATCTGCATGGACCTTGCCGCGCTTGCCCAGCCCGGCGATGCCCACTGTGTATACTTTAGACATTTTGATCTCCATAAAAAAACAGTAGAGAGCGGAGAGTAGACCAGAGAGCCCGGAACACATCGCCGCATACTGGTAGAGTCAGGATTCGAAAATCCTGATTCATGATAATACGGTGGCGATTCGGAAATCGCCACCGAGGTTGAGAAAGTGGTCAAGCGACCTCTTTACTAATAACTAACTAAATACTAAGAACTATTTGAAATACTTAGCGCCCGGGCCCTTTTCCCACTCGAGCACTGCGGCTGCCACATACTTGACCTCTTCCTCAGTAAGCTCAGGGTAGATCGGCAGAGTCAGGCAGTGTGCAGAGTTCTTCTCTGTCTCGGGAAGAACCGGCTTGGGATCGCCGCCTGCATACGGCCAGCCCTGCTCGGGACCGAACGGGAAGCCTTCCTGCTCATGGATTGCAATCGGATAATTGGTGAGAGCGGTGATGCCCTTCTCGTCGAGGAATTTCTGCAGTTCGTCTCTGCCTTCGGTCTCGATTACATAAAGATGATAGATGTGTCTGTAACCGGGCTTGCCGTAAGGAAGCTTGATCTTGGTTCCGGCGAGTTCCTTGTCATAGAGCTTGGCCCACTTGATGCGAAGATCGTTGAACTCGTCGATATGCTTGATCTTTACGCTCAGGATGGCTGCATGGATGTCGTCCAGACGGCTGTTCCAGCCGACGCTGTGATGGGAACGCTTGTTGGAACCGTGATTGCGCATTTTCAAAATCGGCTCAATGATGTCGTCGCGATTTGTGAAGACAGCGCCTCCGTCACCGAATGTGCCAAGGTTCTTGGCTGTGATGAAGCTGGTTGCGACTGCATCGGAAAGCTCACCGACCTTGAATGTGTCGCCCTTAGAACCGAATGCCTGAGCACAGTCCTCGACTACTAGCAGGTTGTGCTTCTTGGCGATCTTTGCGATCTCGGGCATATTTGCAGGCTGACCATAAAGGTGAACAGGAATGATAGCCTTGGTCTTGGAGGTGATCTTCTCCTCGATCTTGGTGACATCGATGTTGCGGGTATCGGCTTCGCAGTCCACGAAGACCGGGGTGGCGCCTACAAGCCAGATGGCTTCGGCTGTGGCAAAGAAGGTGTTGGAAGTCGTGATGACTTCATCACCCTTGCCGATTCCCAATGCAATGAATGTCAGCCAGAGAGCATCGGTTCCGGAATTGAGGCCTATGCAGTGCTTCATACCCATGTAAGCAGCAGCCTCTTTCTCAAAGGCCTGCATTGCGGGACCCATTGTGTATTTGCCGCTCTCGAGAACGTCAACAATTGCTTTGTCGATATCAGCCTTAAGGTTATGATACTGACGCACGTGGCCGTAAAAAGGTACTTTCATTTGTTCCTCCCAATAAATGATAGCATCCGCATGCTAGCGGATAACCGCTTCATCCCCCTCTAAAGGAACGAGCAGGGCTGTCCGAAAACACACCGCTTAGTATTATAGCACAGCTAAAACAAGAATCATAGACCTATATTTGGGGTAGACTTAGAATATGACGATCAAGCTGATAGTGATAAATGCCGATGATTTTGGGGCCTCAAGCGGCGTGAACGCGGCTGTTAAGCGTGTGCGCAGGGAAGGGCTGCTCACGAGCGCCAGTTTGATGGTGACGGGAGATGCAGTGGAGGAGGCCGTCTGCATCGCCCGTAATGATCCCGGCTTGGCTGTAGGACTGCATCTGGCACTGAGTGATACCAGGTCGGCGCTCTCGTCGGACTTGATCCCAGACCTTGTAGACAGCAATTCAAGATTTGGTGATAATCCGATTTCCTGCGCTTGGCATTATTTCTTCAATCGANNAATCAGCTAAAAGCAGAGATAGAGGCTCAGTTTGAAGCCTTTGCCAAGACTGGCCTTGTGATGTCTCATGTGGATGGACATCAGCATCTGCACGCTCATCCCGCTGTGCTGCCGGTTGTGACCGAGCTTGCGAAGCGGTACCAAGCTAAAGGAATCAGGATTCCAAGGGAGCCGTATGTCACGGGTATCCGTGCCGATGGAAGAAGGCTGGGCTCTAAGACAGTAACGGCTCTTGGCCACGCATAC
>DJHI01000047.1:6650-6929 GCA_002431715.1 Armatimonadetes bacterium UBA5829 | reverse complement strand
GAATGACCAGATGCGAATTGCCCTCATGCCGTTATTCGATTGGAGCCATGATGAGTGGCGCCATGACCGCGGATTATGTGATAAGGATGCTGGAAGGCATTAGTGCGGACACGGTAGAGGTATTTTTCCATCCGTGCGCGTTTGGCCCCATCTATCCGCAGGGGCCTAACCCGGGTGATATGGAGGCTCTGCTCAGCCCTGCTTTGAAGGGTTTTATTGCATCCAGTGGATTTACACCGGCCACTTATGCTGATATTGCTAAGCAATTTACGGTTAGTA
>DJHI01000047.1:6363-6556 GCA_002431715.1 Armatimonadetes bacterium UBA5829 | reverse complement strand
GTCGTTCCTCCTCGGAATGACGCTAACGGAGGAGTTGACGGAAATTGGGATGACAAAACTCCTCGGAATGACACTAACGAAGAAATGGATCGGGAATGCGAGGCTCCCGCCGAGCCGGAGGAAAAGATGTGAACGCAATCAGCATGGTATTTTTGATGATGGCTGGGTTGGGCACTATATATTACGTCCTCTC
>DJHI01000047.1:6034-6273 GCA_002431715.1 Armatimonadetes bacterium UBA5829 | reverse complement strand
TCTCCCGCAAGGGGAGAGGGAGCGAGATACAGCACCGTCGTCTGGCAGAAAGAATTTCCAAAGAAAGTTAGTATTTATAAGCCTGTGCGCGGAGCCGATGCGGAAACGCACGAGAATCTTTTATCATTTCTCAACCAGGACTACCCCGATTATGAAACCCTGTTCGGGGTGCTCGATGAAGATGATCCGGCAATTGATGCTGCTCGAGATATCATAAAAAACAAACCGCAGGCCCGCCT
>DJHI01000047.1:817-5992 GCA_002431715.1 Armatimonadetes bacterium UBA5829 | reverse complement strand
CCGCCTCTATATTGGAAGCGATATCGAGGGTTTCAATAACAAGGTCAGAATTTTGCATAATCTGGCGGAGCATTCATCGGGAGAGATCATTATTATAACCGACGCGGACACACAGGCGACCCCGGATTTCATAAACCGTATAACCGCTCCGTTTGCCGGACCCGAGGTGGGGATGGTGACATGTATGTACCGAGGGACGAAAGGAAAAACGCTCGCGGATGAACTGGAAGCGCTGCATATGAGTTGCATCTTCGCGCCCGGTGTAGCGACCGCAGATGCTTTGGGTGGGATAAGCTTCGGATTGGGCGCGGCGATTGCCATAAAAAGGGATGTTCTGGACAAATTCGGTGGGTTCGAGTCGATAAGGAACTACCTGGCGGATGATTTTCATCTCGGTCGCAAAACGGCTCAACTTGGTTACGATGTTGTACTCTCGGATTATGTTATCGACATAACCCTATCCGGGGAGAAATTTGCCGATGTGCTCAAGAGGGAACTAAGATGGTCGGTGACGACCAGGGTAAGCAGGCCATGGGGACATTTCGGTCTTATAGTTACCTTTGGATTTGCATATGCTCTTCTTTGTGCGATATCATCGGCTTTTTCCGAGCCTGCCTGGGTCACACTGGCGATTGCGGCCGGTGTTCGATTCATATCGGCATATTGGGGATCTGTATGTATGGGAGATCGTGAATTCATAAAAAGAGCGTGGCTGCTCCCGACGCGGGACATTATGTCGTTTTTGATATGGGTGATGGGATATTTCTGCCGCAGCGTGATATGGCGCGGCAGAAAACTGACCCTGTCAAGAGACGGAATGATAACAGGCGCGAAATAAGACTATTCAGGCTCCGCAGGGCAAGCGGCTCCTAGTATCTCTTTTCTAACCACCGGCCTCTTCCACCAGCCGGAGGCATATACAAATAGACTTGCCACCACAGCTACCGCCGCGCTTATTGCAATTGCATACCAGATAGCCTCGACCCGATGCAGCCGGTGCGAGAGGTACACGGCAAGAGGCACACGAGCCAGCCAGAACGAGACCGCCGTTATGCAGGTCGTGATCAAGGTATGGCCGGAGCCGTTTATTACACCGTTTGAAATGAAGAGGATCGAAAACAGTATGTANNGCTATCTGCAGGTAACCGATCCCGACGCTTATTACACTGGGGTCTTTAAGGAACATCTTGAGCAGGAGTCTCGGTTCCACCAGAGAGAGAAAAGACCCGAACAAAGTGATTCCACAGCATATTATCATCGCCCACTTGAAAACATCCTTTACCCTGTGGATCTGCCCGGCGCCTATATTCTGCCCGACGACCGTCGAGACAGCGGCATTGAATGTCATGGCGGGCAAAAAAGCGATCTGATCGATTCGCATACCGGCTCCGTAGGCGGCAGTGGCATTTTCACCATAAGAGTTGACCAATCCTATCACAACAACCATCCCTAAAGAGACCAGTGATTGCTGGATAACGGACGGTAAGCCGATCTTTACGATCATCCACAGTGTCGGCCAGTCAACACTCAGATGCAGCCAGTCGGGAGCAACAATATGGTCTTTCTTGTATAGATAAATGAATATCGCCGTCATTCCAAGCCCCTGCATCGTCACACTTGCGATAGCCGTGCCGTTGAGGCCGAAGCGGGGAAAACCCAGCCAGCCGAACATAAGTATCGGGTCGAAAATTGCAGTAAGGATCAGGCCGCCGACCTGGAAATAAAGCGGTGTCTTTGAATCGCCTATTCCGCGCAGCATCGAAACGATCAGGAATGTAGCGAACACGAAAGGTATGCTGAGAAGAAATATATGCATATATGAAACTGCAAGCTTGTATACGTTAGGAGGTGTTTCCATCATCCGCATCAGCCACGGCGTGGCCAGTTCACCGAGAATGAATAGAAATATACTGAAGCCTATGAGCAGGCAGGTCGAAGTCTGCACGGCCTTTCTGAGACCGACCGAGTTCTTTGCGCCCGCAAACTGAGCCACGAGGATGCTGGTGCCCGTAGTAAGGCCGATTGCGATAGCCATTAACAGAAAGACTATCGGGAAGCTGACAGTAACCGCCGCCAAATCGGCCTTTCCGAGGCCCTTGCCGACCCAAATGGCGTTTACTATACTGTAAGCTGTCTGAACTATATTGCCCGCGAGCATTGGAAGCGAAAAGTGAATTAGGTGACGTGGGATGCTTCCACTGGTCATATCGCGGCCATGTCTATCGAGGGATTGCACTGATTCTTCCATATTATCTCCAGCTACATTTTACACTTGCATGCGAGGAAATTCCATAGGTCGTAACTAAATGTATTTTCGAGTGAGGTAGATGTAATGATAAACACAGAACTCCTTTTTTCTATATTGGACAGCATGAAAGACCCACTGGTGTATGTGGACAATGATCATATCATCCGCTATATGAACAAAACCGCTGTCGAGAGGTTCTCAAAGTGGGGCGATATCACAGGTCGCTCTATTTTTGATTGTCATAACGAGCACTCGAAAGAAGTGATTCTGGAAGTATATGAAGCTTTCAAACAGGGTGAAGAGGAACGAATGATAACGGATAATGAGAAACGACGGGCATATATGCGCGCTGTGAGAGATAAGGATGGTCGGCTATTGGGATATTTTGAGAGATATGAGCCGCCGGTTAGGTAGCCGACTTGGAGGTTTCGGGACAGGGGTGTACCGAAACAACCGGAAATTTGTTTCCAATATGCACCGAATGTTTTTTTCGATACAACGGTAAATATTACAACGTCTCCATTTGCATGCCCACAAATAAATCAGCATATTCGCAAAATCATCATTGACAAGCATGCCTAGCGTGCACTATATTAAAACACAACACTCAATAAAGCTCCGAAGAGAGCAAAGGGGAAAAAGATGAGATATGTTTTTGTTGTTTTTGTGCTGGCTTTATGCCAGGCTCCTTTGAATGCAGACACCATACACAAATCAGCTTCGATTCCAATGACTCCTACTGATTGGAGTACCAGTGTTGAAATTCAAAAATTTGATCAAACACTTGGTAGCCTTAGTTCAGTCAGCATAGTACTATCGGGTACGCTTAAATGTGAGGTAGGAGCAGAGAATAGAAGCTATTCTCCTGCAACAGTCATTCTTTCTGCATCTGCTACAGTTAAACTTGAGCTTCCAGATGGACAAATATTGCAATCAAACCCAGGAATATCTGAAGTGAAAAGTTTCAGCGCGTTTGACGGCAACTTTGACTGGGCCGGAACCTCGGGTTACACAAATACAATATATGGAATTACCCCTGGGACTTCTACTAACATAGTAGGTAATTTATCTTTCTTTATAGGAGAAGGTTATTTTCAATTACCTATTACTGCATCTGCTGTAAGTCATACTACCTGCGATGGTAATGTGGCGAGCTATTATTTTACAAGTTCAAGCGCGTTAGTAAGTGTAGCATATGATTATACACCTGTCCCGGAACCAGCTAGTCTGACGGCTTTGATTTCAGGTATAACAGCTTTATGTGCTTTTGCAATCCGAAGAAAGCATTAATAGTAAAAATGCCTCCAGATAAGATACCCGGAGGCAAACTTTTATTTTGAACCGATCATCTCCACAAATGCCTGCACTCGGGTAAGAAGCTGGCCTGCATCGTTGGCGGAGAAATCCGATTCCAGTGTGAGCATGGGAATCTCTGCCTTTTGCAGGTATTTCTCAATCTTCATCGCCTCAAATGCATATGGCTGGCAGAATGCAAGTGAATAATGCATTACTCCATCAGCATTAAGCTTCTTAGCCATTTCAGCTATATCGTTTATACGCTCGCTATTTGGAGTAAAGCATGCGCAGTGCGTCTCCATCAGTCTGTTAGCTATGGCCTTGGTCATGCCCTCTACAGTGCCGTCGTTTGCGGGGGTTGCCGTTGTATAATATCTGCTTCCTACACAGGATTCCTCACCGACTATTACCCCACCCGCCTGTTCGACTATGGTATGGATCTTCCAATCCGGCAGAGGAGAAGGAGTGCCCGTATAGAGGATTCGAGGTGTGCCTTTAGGAAACACACCTATACCCTTTGCAACGCGGGATTCGAGTTCGTCGGCAAGCTCGTTGACCTTGGCGGTGAAGCGATCAATGTCGTCGTAAAAGGCTATCTGCTCCACTAAAAGAGCGTCACGGCCTGAGATTGGCACTGGATCGGCGGCGCGGGCTGCATTGAACCTGCGCATCGCCTTCTTCTTTGCCTCGACTTTTTTCGTGGCTTCGGCAAGCTTATCGGACTTGATCTTGTTTCCGGTGATGAACTCGATTTTGTCCCGGAACCTGCGGACCTCTGAGAAAAAGAAATCTTTTGCAGCGCTGGATTTGGTCTGCGGGAGTTCCATGACGTATGTCGGCTGCTCGCGNNTTTCATACATCTTCTTTTTTCCATCGCAGGTTGTTTCGCCGACGAGCAGATCGGAAGACTGGATATAGGGACAGGCTCCGCTATGCTTGAAGCCGAGAGAGGCTCTGATAAGTGGACAGGTGCTGGTTGGAATTAGGCCGTTTGCATCCGGTATGGCAAAGTCGGCTCCGGCGCACAGCCCTACCTGAACTCCTCCGGCGGCGAGGACGATATCCTCAGGCACATAAACACAGAACGCGCCTATTACTTTTCCGCCGGCTTTGCGGTGGTCGTCGAGTTCCTTGATGCGCAGGCCATGAGCCTCGCTGACTACAAAGTCGAAATACTCCATAGTCTTTGGGCGGTTTTCCTGCGAGAGATAATATTGAGTGTAAGCTCCTCCAAGAATTTCGAGAAGCTGATCGTGGCGGTCAAGGTTCATACCAAGGTCCGTCCACATCTGTCTATAGTCTGACATGCGTGTTCCTCCTTGCTTTACGGGCCCGGCGATCACGCATGCAGTGGGGTCTCAACCCTCCAGGTAAGATACNNGATACCTGGAGGGATATAAAGGACCGGTCGGCAAGGCGTGGTCGAGGCCGAATATTAACTACCGGGTACAGCACGTGCACCGCCTGCGCGGCGACTCACGTTTTGCAGCGATATGCCACTGCCTTGCCTCCTTTCCGATTAGAAGTTAGATTTAAGAGGTCAGACCAAAATTCTATCCAACTCAATGGCTATTTTTTAATTGCCATCGCAGGTAATAGGGGCAGGATTCGGCTCCTGACCCAGAAAGAGA
>DJHI01000047.1:208-771 GCA_002431715.1 Armatimonadetes bacterium UBA5829 | reverse complement strand
GGACTGAAGTCCCGATACACCGTATAGTAAATAACTCTAGAGACTAGATAAAGACTTCTTTCTTTCCTCCAGTTTTTGCTTCTTCTCTGAAAGCTCCACTACAATGCGTTTTTCCTTCTCTATTATCTGAGATGGAGCCTTTGATGTAAAGCTCTCGTTCGCGAGCTTGCCCTGGGAGCGGGAAAGGTCTTTTTCAATTGATTTCAGCTCCGAATCGATCCTGGCAAGTTCCTTCTCGACATCTATCAGGCCCGCAGCTTCAACGAACATATCGAGATCGGGCATGTGAGCGCTGATATATTTTGCTTTATCAGCCTCAGAGATCGACTCCGCGAATTGCATATTTTCGATCTTTGCAAGAAAACTGAGGGCTCCCGTTCCTGCTTCGATAAGACTTCGCATATCTCCTCGGGCGACAACTGTTAAATTGATCGGCTTACCCGGAGATACACCCAGTTCGGCTCGTAGATTTCGGATAGAGCGGACTGCATCCATGACCGCGTTCATCTGAGACTCGGCCTTGTCATCAAAGAGGTTCGAATCAGCTTCCGGGAAAGACGCAG
>DJHI01000047.1:0-179 GCA_002431715.1 Armatimonadetes bacterium UBA5829 | reverse complement strand
AAGCTATCACCCGTATGCGGCAGAGCCTGCCAGATTTCTTCAGTGATGAACGGCATTATAGGGTGCATAAGCCTGAGTGTCGTATCGAGCACATGATAGAGAACCGACTGAACCTGTTTTTTCTCCTCGTCGGTGCCTCTGAGTCTTGGTTTGGCAAGCTCGATATACCAGTCGCAGTA
>DJHI01000004.1 GCA_002431715.1 Armatimonadetes bacterium UBA5829 | reverse complement strand
CCAGGATATCATAGACGTAGTTAATCAGATCAGGATATATCTTTAGGAGACTTGCAGCAGTGGTATCGCTTATAGGCAGAAAATTGTTGTTTGCATCCTTTGATTTTAGGTAAGCTGACCATAAGATAGATGCTTCCGCATGCCATCCCATTGAGTCCGATAGNNATAATTGAGCAAATTGATTTTTGTCTCCATACTCTTTTATAAACTTATCGACTGCTATATTTGCATCTGCTTTACGCTTTACATAATCTTGCCATGTAACGCCGGAAGATACAGCAGAGTCGAGAGCTTCCACGCTTTGAATGGTCTCTTTTGCTATCTTAAGCATATCTGCTATCTGTGTGTCGGCAATAACTAAAGACGAGGCCAATATAAAGCAGATCATCGTTACAGCTATAACAAAACTCCTCATTAGAACCTCCATCAATTATGTGTCTACCTGGTAATTTACCCCCAATGCAGCTAAAAGTCAACGCCTACCACCTCAACAATATCCAAAAAGCCCGTATTTTGCGATTCCTGACGCATTCACTCAAAAACAACCATACATACTTATCGTTAAGAAAAGCCCTGCTACGGCTTAAGCAGTGGCCGACAATGATGATAAATCATCGTTGCTCTACCCAAGCATTATATGCCTGGTCACCACCAGTTCAGACCAATCCCAATACACTCTTGAATCTCGGTAAAAACTTTTTTTGAAAATCTTTAATATAACACTTGACTAACGTTCAATACTGTGGTAGGATATAAGTATAATCTTAATTACCAAGCACATTGAAAACTCAATCAGACTTCGAGAATGCGACCGGCCAAAGCAGCCATCAGTGAGTAACCCGACAGGGCAAGGGGCTGATGTTAAGCAGAGGAACTAAGCTGAAATCCCGTCAGGAAGATCGGAGTTTGATGGAAACCTCGAAAGAGGGAGAACCGGAAGACGAATATTGGAATCCTGCACCGCTTTCAATATTCTGACGGGAAAGCCAGAGGACCCGAGCGTGGATAGGGTGTGTTGAGCTAGTCTGAGGTAATCGAACCTCACTGATGAAGGGCGTATGCGTCCGAAACTAAAGGAGATAGATCAATGGTAGAGTTTAAGGTCACAGAAGAAGAACATCGACTCATCAATTTAATTGTAGCTAAAGCAGATGCACTTGATCTTGAAGACAGATCGCAACTAGATCTGATTATGGACTTAGAAGCAACTCACTCAAACGGTTGTCCACTAGANNTTTGTAGATTGCTGAATTTCCCAGTGTTCGACTTCACGCACGATATATGTGGTATACGACGTCACCTGAACAGGACAACAGGCCAATTGGAAGATCACTTCCTCCCCAGATGTTCAAAACCAGCTACTAACTAGCTTTTTTGCTATGGACTAACGACAAACGATAATTATAATCATCGTCACAAGGAGCTGAGCAATGAGCAATATAGAAACCATCAAGAATCTTATCGAAAAGGAGTGCGGGCAGAACCCTCCTGATGAAGTAGCTGAAGCTAAATCCTTACTCCTCAATGCGTTGTCCGTCTTTAATGAGACTATTGAATGGGTTGATAGCAGCCAAAAACCGGATTTTATGTGTTACGTATTACTTGACGACATTGAATCTAATGTCCATACCTTACGTGAATCATTTGATCGATAAAAGAAGGAGAATCTACATGAAACCGAGTGACGCGAGTAGCGCTTTAGACACTCTTGTTAATATCAAGCAGCCTGGGTTCCTGTGGGGCGCTCCTGGTATTGGCAAATCGGCGATAGTCAAGCAGTGCGCCGACCGTAACAACCTACAGCTTATTGACATTAGAGCAGTCTTGCTCGACCCGGTTGATCTTCGAGGTCTACCGCACGTGAACGGTGACAACAGAGCGCATTGGGCGACTCCCGAGTTCCTTCCTCGTGATGGAGCTGGTATCTTGTTCCTTGATGAGTTGAATGCCGCTCCTCAGCTTGTCCAGGCGGCTTGTTATCAGCTTGTCCTCGACCGCAAGCTTGGAGAGTATGAATTGCCGGACGGTTGGACGGTCATAGCGGCGGGCAATCGTGAGACTGACAGAGCAGTCACTTCGAGGATGCCTTCTGCTTTGGCTAATCGCTTTGTTCACATTGGAGTTGACTGCGATCTGGACGATTGGGTAGCCTGGGCGCTATCCTTTTGTATCGAGGTTGAGCTTATCGCTTTCCTGAGATTCAGACCTAACCTGCTACACGCATTTGACCCGGCTAGGAATGAGAAGGCGTTCCCTTCTCCTCGATCTTGGGAGTTCGTGAGCAAGATACTTGCTTCTAATCCACCTGCTCATATCCAGTATGAGCTATTGACGGGAACTGTCGGAGATGGCGCGGCGGCTGAGCTTCTAGGTTTCCTGAAAATATTCCAGAACCTACCTAACCCGGATGTTATCCTGATGAACCCGGCTGCGGCTCCGGTTCCAGATGACCCGGCGACACTCTACGCTCTTACCGGAGCGCTGGTCAAGAAGACTTCTGACACTACAGCCGATGCAGTGTTTCAGTATGCAAATCGGTTGCCTGCTGAGTTCTCCGTTCTATTGGCTAAGGACATTCTCAAGAACAAGCCGGAGATAGCCAATACCCGTGCTTTTATCGAGTGGTCAATCAACCATAAGGAGGTCTTATTCTAATGACATCTACAGAAAACGCGTCACTCACCAACAAGGCAATGCTCGTGCATCTTTCAATCTCTCAGTGGACCGGCCGCAAGTATGATAAAGCGGTCAGCGCGAAAGTAGCGCAGGATTACAATACTGAAGAATCGGCCGGCCGCTACAACAAGGTCTTGATAGCTGAGAAGGCCATCAAGGAAATCAGCAAGATCGTGACTGAAGTTCGAGAGTTCCATTATGCAAATACCCTTCCCTGGTCTGACTGGGGAGATCGTGTTCTGCCTAGCGCGAATTACCTGGTGTATATGCAGGCTATGCAGAGCTATAAAGAGAAGTTCAATGCTTCAGTTCAGAAGTTCATACTCAACTATCCATCGCTTGTAGAAGAAGCAAGAATCAGGCTTAATGGTATGTTTCGAGCAGACGATTACCCTTCAGCCGGTCAGATCGGCGACCGTTACAACTTCGATATGTATATCACGCCGTTGCCGGACGCTGGAGACTTCAGGGTGTCTTTGCAATCTGCAGAGGTAGATCGTATCCAGCAGGATATCGAGTCCAGAGTTAAAGATCGATCACAGACGGCGCTCAATGATCTTTGGACCAGGCTTCATACAGCAGTCGGTCATATGGTAGATAGGCTGTCAGATGACGAGAAAATATTCCGTGATTCGATGGTCACGAATATTGTGGAGTTGGCCGATCTGCTACCTAGATTGAATGTTTTCGAGGACCCTAACCTAGACAAGATCATCAAAGAGGTTCAATCAAGGCTATGTTCATATCAACCTCAGCAACTTCGTGACGATCAGACTGTAAGGAAGCAGGCAGCAAAAGACGCAAAGTCAATTCTCGATGCAATGGCTGGTTACTGTGGATAAGAACGACTATAGACCATACCCGCTTCCGGGCGGGTTGGGTGTATAGTCGATTATAGGAATGGAGGACATTATGACAATCACAGAAGCAAAAGATAAGCTCCAGAAGGCACGGGCTGGACTTGTGCTATCGCAGCCGTTCTTTGCAAGTATGGCGTTGAGACTCACTATCAAGGAAGATTCCGATTGTGAGACTCTATGGACTGATGGTAAGACATTGGGTTACAACCCATCATATATAGACGGGCTGTCACTTGATGAGTGCAAGGGTGTCTTGTGTCACGCGGTTATGCACTGTGCTTGTGGTCATAGCTTCAGGCGGCAGGAAAGAGATACTACACGCTGGAATGAAGCCTGCGATTATGCTATCAATGGCTTGCTGGACGCGGCGGATGTCACGTTGCCGGAGGGTAAATACCTCGATCATTCCTACGACGGTAAAGCAGCAGAAGAGATTTACGCAAGCCTTCCAGAGCCTTTGCAAAATGACAGTGGGCAAGGTTCGGGAACCGGTTCCGGTAATGATAATAACGATCAGCAGTCTCAAGACCCTGGTAAGTGCGGTGAGGTCCGAGACGGTAAAGACGAGGACGGCAATATAGCAAGTCAAGCAGAACTTCAGCAGCAAGAACAGGAATGGAAGGTTGCACTCAGCCAGGCTTCACAGCAAGCAAAAGCTCAAGGCTGTATGCCTGGTGGTATGGATAGACTTGTTCAAGATATCCTTGAGCCTCTTGTAAATTGGCGGGAAGTGCTCAGGAGGTTTGTCGACCAAACGGCCAAGTCAGACTACTCTTGGATGCGTCCGAACAGGCGATATATAGCAGCAGGTTTATATTTACCCTCTCTGAAGTCGGAGGAGCTTGGACCGATAGTTGTTGCTATCGACACAAGCGGAAGCATAGACAGGAACCTACTCGACCAGTTTGCATCAGAAGTGACGGCCATACTTCAGGACTATCGAACAACCTGTAAAGTCATATATTGTGATTCCAGAGTCACTGGAGTCGAGGAGTTCACACAAGATGATCTTCCGCTCAAGCTCAATCCACGCGGTGGAGGCGGAACTGACTTCAGGCCTGTATTTGACCTTGTAGAAGAAACTGGAGAGCTTCCAGCGTGCTTGATTTACCTGACTGATATGTATGGTAGCTTTCCTGAGTCTGAGCCTTCATATCCAATCTTATGGGCTTCAGTAGGATGCGGGATTGAAGCTCCGTTCGGAGAGACTGTTCAGCTCAAACAATAACACACTCAAAAAACCCACGTAAAAGGCCGTATTTGCCGATTTTAGTGCCTTTACTCCAAAATCTAATCATATCTATTAACTGGAGGTATTGACTTATGTTAAAGAGTTGCGCTACACTAACGGTCAGAGAAAAATACCGGAGTGAGCATATGAGAGAACCGAGAACCAGCCCATCAAAGCGTGCTGTCGAAGCGAGCATAGGAACCGATCTACGAAGCTACTTCCGCTCTGTCAGCGAGCGCACAGCGGCCGGTGAGCAGTTGACGCAGGAAGATCTTGCTGATGAGCTGGGAGTGTCCAAAACGACCGTCAATAAGTGGCTATCTGATTACGGATTTGAAGCGATAACAGTATATATTGAAAGAGGACGAAAAGATGAATGATACAGTTAGAGAAATATTAGATAAGCTTCGCAAGCATATTACAAATAGGATGAAACCAATGGACCAGGAAAACGATCATTGGGAAGCAGATAATATCATTCAAGACTTACTTTCTGAGCTTGACCCTGAAATCGCTCAACTGTTTGGTGAACGCCGCAATGACTGGTATTATTCCTAATATCACATCGCCTGCCTCAGAGGGTCATGAGTCCTGAGTGTTCTTCTCAACTCTTCTCTTGATTCCTCGACATACAGCATTGTAGTCTCAAGTCTTTTGTGTCCGGCTTGTTTTTTAGCAATCAGGACGTTAGTATAAGCCAGGTGAGAGATGCAGAACCTTCTACCTGTATGACTAGTTAGAAATACACCCGCTCTATACCCTAGTCTCTGCACCCTGCGTGCCAAGCTTTTAGGTGCATACGACTTTCCATTGTGTGTCAATAGCTTTTCATTTGGATTAGGTTTTACTTTCCATAGGAAGTAACGGATTATACCAATAGTGCTCGGTGGGATAGCAGCATAACGAGGTATATTTCCCTTGCTCTTAGGAATACTGAGCTCACGCCTAAGGATATTTATGTGCTTTATCTTTATTGCAGCTACTTCTGAAATACGTAATCCCATCCCGAAGAGAATTGCTACTAGCACAACATCCTGTAAAGACTTTCGTGTTTGAAAGCGGCGATATTGTTTTTTAGCATAGTTTATTAATACTGATGCTTCACGGTCATTTACTATAACTCTCCTGATCTCATCAGCTTTAGGAGGGCATATGTGCGGTAGTGATCTACTATCAGCAGTTGATAGATTATTATTTTGCAACCAATCTAGCCATATCTTTAATACACTGCGTTTACCGCATAGTGTCCACTGTTTTAGTCTAGGACGCTCATCACAAAGAAACGACCGTGCATGATCGCTTGCTATGGATTCAGTATCGAATATATTATGAGTATTCAACCATCTTGCAAAAGCATTTAATTGTAAACAATACTGATTAACTGATGACAAAGATAGGCCGTATAGTTTCCTGTCGTCACAAAATCGCTGGATTGCATCTCCAATAATCATGTCATACACCTAGTCGTTTAATACGTGGTGAGTTAGGGGTTTGGACTGACGAACAAAGATGGTTGTTTGTGCCAATATAATTGTGCCACTTTATTGCTTGCCATACAAACAACTTTTTGCAGGACTTTTTATCATTTCTGAATAATGTGCTTTCAGGCTAAAGATAATCACGGAACCACGGAAAAGCAATTTAGTGTGCCCGCTGTTTCCGTGATTAGATAGGAGAAGAAAACATTGAGTGAGGTTATATTGATCGGCTCGCAGGTAATGGGCGCGCCTGATGAAAAGCTCGGGCACCTTCTGCTTGGAAATTTTTTGAGATTGCTGGGTGAGCGAGAGCAGTTGCCGAAGTATATCATACTCTGGAACAGCGGAGTGAAAAATGCGGCAAAAGGCTCGGACACTCTGGATTACTTAAAGGCACTTGAGGAGCGCGGGGTTGAGATTATATGCTGCCGCACATGCGTTGAGTATTTCAGCCTTGAAAACGATATGGCCGTGGGATCGATAGATGGCATGGTCAAGATACTCGACATTCTTATGAGTCACAGCGTGCTTACCGTCTAGCTACTCACCCAACTGCGAGCGGAACATCTGAAATGCTTTACTCCAGGGAATGCCCTCCGGCGGCTGACACTCGATCATCATGCTTGCCATGCTGCCGGACTCTCTCAGGAGAGCGGCGAACCGAGGCCAGTCTATTGAGCCCTCGCCCGGAAACTTGTGCTGATCTTGAGTTCCATCATTATCATGCAGGTGGATCTCTACGGCATAAGGAAGGAGCGCTTCGGCATATTCTTCAAAGCGGCCTGACAAGTTGGCATGTCCGGTATCAAAGCAGATTCCTATTGCGCCCGGGTCGATGCTTTCAAGCAGAGCGAGAAGCTCATCAGGGTTATACCCCAGGAACTTTGGAATCAGGTTTTCCATAGCTATCACTATTCCCGCTTCACTGGCTACCGCTGAAAGCTCCTTAAGAACTCCATGCGCGCGGTCAAAGCGCCGCTCCCTGTTGTTTTCGAAGAAGTCGCTGGCGTGAACTATGACCCTCTCCGCATCGAGCAGACTTGCAAGCTCAATCGATTCAATTAACCCGTCTACTCCCCGCTCATGAATCTGATCGTCGGGACTCGATATATCGTACAAACGCCCGCATGCCCCATGCACCGATTGCGCTCGAATTCCCGATGAACTGAGCACGGAGATCAGCTTATGGACTTCATCACAGTCATGATGATCGAAGTAGTCGTTAAACTCGATGCTCACTTCTACCGCGGTGACACCCTGGTCTGCCAGAATGGGGATAGCCTCAACGGCTCGTTGCGTTCCAGGAAACTTTGCCGGACATATAATTTCCAATCTTAACTCCACATCGACATGAATCAATTACCGAAAGTAGAGTTATACTGCAGTTGTCATTCTTCCTGCAAAACCGCATACAGGATTTTTTTGGAGGTAGATTCGAGGTTAGTCAAAAACTGTTTTGAAATCGAGCCTTGCTGTGGTATCGCCTTCGTAGGTGCTGGTATTAGTGTTTTCTACGCCCGATTTCTTTTCCGCCGTCAGGCTGATGTAGCGATCTGAACTGATCTTGTGATCGAATTTGACACGAAAAACGTTGCCGTCTTCTTTTTCCGAGTCCTCATTGAGATGGCTCCAACCGAAATAGAGCTCGAATTGAGCACTGTTACTCAATTCTCCGGCTATCCCCATTCCTATAATGCGCGCTCTTTTTTCGGTCGCTTCATTAAAATCACTTGTAAAGTCCGCGCCGGCGGTCAACTTATTGCTTAGGACATGCTTAAGTTTGATCGTCGTTCCACCGACCGGGCTCACATCGCCGTTGATCGCATCCCTGCCAAAGTGTTTGTTGTAAGCGAGGCTGGTTTGTCTGGAAAGCCTGGTATCGAACGTGTAATTCCTCTTTTCGGCTGTGCTGCCGGTTGCGGAGGTTATATTTTGCCTTAATAAGCTCACGTGATACCATTTTTGCGGGTTCTTATCAGACTCATACTGCATTAATCGAGATGTGTAGTATAGCCCGGTGGTTGTATTGAGCTTGTCGGAATTATCTATCAGAAAACTGCCGTTACCGATCACTCCGGTTTTAAGCTTCAAGGCATTATCGCAGCCCGTCTGCCTACCCATCAGATTTGCCGTGTTTATCCCGGAACCCACATTGACATCGTTGAAGATCAGGAGTTTCTTTGCTATTTTCCCATTGAGCGAAAACTTTCTGTCTCTCTGCGCTCCCTTGATATCACCCGACCGGTTGGTTACGGTGGCCGACATCTTCAGATTTTTATTGATCGCCCAATTGACACCGAAGCTGCCGTTAATCTCTGATGTATCAGAATCTATATCTGTTTTTGCCAGACTCATTATCAGCGATATCGGCGCGCTTGGGTTCGATTGCATGCGCGCTTCAGTGATTCTGGTATCGACCGGAGCGTCGTCGCCTTCTTGAGATGTATTTGTATCGGTCGATATACCCAGACACAGCCCTCCAAGTGAGCTGAAGCTGTTTTCAATTGCTAATCTGTTATGTGTATAACTCTCGATATCGCCCGAATCGGCTATATATGAGCAAGTGTCATGAAGCGTTGAAATTTTAGGCCCCTGCTTTGGAGAGTATGCGATATTGAATTTTCTCTGGCCCAGTCTCTGGTTTTCATCCGTATTCGTGGAGCGATATAAATATGAATCGATATTCAGATCACTCGTCGCCTGGAAATTCAGCGAGAAGTCACTTCGCGTGAAACCTCGTTCATCCAGCATAACCGCCCTGTCGGCATCCGAAAGGTCACTGATCCTGCTGAAATCCGAATCGATATTCTGGTAATTTGCTTTGAATTTGAGCCTGGGGCCGCTAAAGCTCAGACTTTGCCTCTGCACACCGGCACCGTTTTCGTCCGTCACAAAAGCCCTCTTCAGAGCAAGCTCNNCCCATAGTTGTCCGCGCCATCCCGTACTCGTTGCCGTAATTGGTTTTTTCAATCGCCTGCAGATTGCTGATCCGCGTGAAGGCGCTGTCGATGCTGTGGCGATCTACATAGACGCTGAAATCTTTGCCTGCAAACTTCAGAGTGCTGTGGCTCAGCCCGCCGTTTTCTGAGTCTACACTCGATAGAGAAAGCCATGTGTTTACCGGTCCTGAATCCAGTTCAACTGAATAATTGGCCCTGTTAAGACCTAGTTCCTGATTGATTTTANNNNCGGTCACATCTTTTTCTTTAGCCGAAGGATCGAACTGCCTGCGGGCATCGAGGGCCATTTGAGTGCGCTCCAGGTCGTTCAGAGCGGTAATGTCATCAAAGGTTGAGTCCATATTTCTGATATCGGCATGAACCTTGATATTTCCGGCATCGAGAGTGACCGTATTGTTGGTGAGCGCGCCGGTCTCACTCTGCAGTTGAGTCAATCCCAGGCTGCTGAGGAAGTCATTTGCATTTGGCTGACCGATACTCAGCGCATATTGAGTGCGCCTTATCCCGACCTCGGCAGCCATTTGTGTTCTATCGGTCTCTTTGATGTCGGTAAACCTGGTAAAGTCCTTATCGATATCTCTGAAGCTGTAGTTGAAAGACATCCAATCACACTTGTAGCCGAGCGCCTGACTGATGATACTGCTGCCATCGTTAGTTATCTGGCCGAAGTTCATCTGCACTCCCGCGCCCGACCCGGCGGGAACGCTTGCGGAGAGGTTCATCCTCTTGATGCCCTTCTCCTTTTCAAGTTGCTTGAGCGATGCATCGGATGCGGCTTTTGATTCCTTCATGGAATCGAATCCGTCGAAGTTCTCTCCGATGTTCTGAAAGTCGAGTTTAACGCTCGAACCGCCGAGCCCAATGGTGGCGCTTTGAAGCATGAACTGGCTGTTATTGTTGAAGCTTGTACTAGCAGCAGAGTTAGTAAGAGAAAGCTGATTTTGATTTTTAGAGGCGGACATGTACATAATGCTCGACAGGCTGGTTGAGCCGAAATTGAGTATCGAGCATGTGCCGTACGTATTAATATCCTGCTTCGATGCAGCGCTGTCTGCGCTCGCCGAAACAGATGTTATCAATATCAGGATTGTAATGGCAATCCTTCTCATTTTCCCTCTAATTACAAGCAAGCTATCGCCTGCTATATATCCTTAAAATTTTGCGCTTACTAAATTGACTGCTCCACTCTGTGCGCGGCTCTTACGCATCTCCGCCTGTGCTTTTGCCTGCTGCATCCATTCCTGCATCTTGTCGTTGCTTAAATTCGGAACCGCCGCCACTTTTATTGCAACCGGCTGCTCGGCCTTTTGCACATCAGCGGTCGTTTCGGGTGCAGCGGCTACTTCTGTTGGAGTAGAGGCGGACTGATCGGTCAGGTCATTATCATTATGCGGAATCTGATGTTCAGGCTTTGCTACAGCAACTGCCATTTTCTTATGCTTTATCTGTTTTATAGCGTTCTTGGCAGTGGTGACATTTGAGTTTTTTGTATGATAAGCTCTGCGAGCGGGAGCCTGAGTTGATTCGGCGACAACTTCGGGTTCGGGCTTGTTCGATGACGGCTTTGCCTCCGGTAAAGCAGCTTGTGATGCGGTTTGCGCGATTTTATGTTTATCAAGCTGACTAACGTCATGAGGAGCACTTATCATAATTACAAGCGCTACACATCCTGCTGCGGCTATTCCTGCAGCCCACTGCATACCACGCTGAGAAGCATAACTTCCAAGCCAACTCGATAAGCTCCACCGGCCCGGCATTTTTGCAAGCTGCTTTGCGGACTGTTCTTCTTCAGCTATCGCCTGAAGAATTTTGCCATGCAGCCCTTTTGGCGGTTCAACTGTCTCTATATCTCCGGCAGTCTGAATAATCTCTCTCAGCGCCGCAAGTTCTTTTCTGCACTCCTCGCAGCCCGCCAGGTGTGCTTCAACCATCTCGAGGCTCTGCTCATCCAGCATTCCGTCAATATACAAGCTCAGTTTTTCTCTGATCACGCTGCATTCCATAGTTGCCGGCCTCCGCCCGAGTTTTACGGCTAGTTAAGAGTCACATTTCCTAAGTAATATGCAAGCGACCTGCTGTGAATTACTTAGTTCTATAGGTTTTGACAACTGACCAGGGCAAAAGTAACAACATTTTTCAGACGATATAAGTAAGGCAATAGACAGCAGTTTTCTTACCGCTGCCTATTGCCTGCCAGCAAATAAAATACTATCTCACAATAACCGGCCTTTCACGACCGGGAACACATATGTCATCTTGGGCTTCGGAGAGTCTTACGAACATGGAAATGCCGTATACACCGGCAAGCCCAACCAGAATGTATATTATTCTCGTCACCACGATTCCGGCCGTTCCATAGCCGAATATCGCGGTAATAATGTTGAAGCCGAATATTCCGATTAAGCCCCAGTTAATAGCGCCTATCGCCATCAGTATAAGCGATATTATGCTCAGCGCTCTCATCTCTATCACTTCCCTGGTGCAGGCAGTCTAAAGCCTTAACACCATTTATATTTTCCCCTTAATCAATGCAGTGGGTAACATCGACCGGATATGCAACGCGCTATGGAACGAATCTTTTTTTAATTCGTCGAAACCTATAAAAGCAAGATTGCCGTATATTGTTGCGTCTGGTAGTATCATTAGTAGTATAGGATGCAGCATGAACGGCATAGATGATCAGACAATTGTAGAGCGTGTCTTGAAAGGCGATACCCAATCATATTCGGTGCTGGTAGATAGATATCAGGATCGAATCTATAGCGCTGTCGTCAACTATGTCGCCAATCGTGAGGATGCAATTGATATAACTCAGGAGGTGTTCGTAAAAGCTTACAGCAAGCTGAACACATTCAATGCAGGCTCAGCGTTCTACACCTGGATATATAGAATCGCCGTAAACGCGGCTATCGACTTTATCAGGAAGCGTAAGTCGCGGCAGACAGATTCGCTGGACGATGACAAATATACACAGACGGGTTTCGAACCCGTCTCGAAGGATATGTCCACTGACCCGGAAAGAGTTGTGGTCAGGGGTGAACAGGTTCATATGCTGAGAAAAGCGATTTCGCAGCTTTCCGATAAGCTCAGAAGTGCGCTTGTTTTGCACGATGTGGAAGGACTTTCTCAGGACGAAGTTGCGCAAATACTTAAAGTGCCCGTAGGCACGGTGAAGTCACGCGTTTCAAGAGCGCGAACCGAGCTTAAATATATATTGAGCAAGCAAATGGGTGAAATATAATGGACTGCAAAAAAGCCGCCGATGTGATGTCGGACTATCTCGACGATTGCCTTGCGGGGCATATTCGTCTGGAATTTGAAGTTCATATTGAAGAATGCGAGTGCTGCTCGGCCCAGCTTGCCGCGATGCAGGAGATGCTTGTTTCTCTCAAATCGCTGCGGGAAGAGCAGTCGCCTGTCAACTGCACCTATGCCGTCATGAGCGCCATATCTCAGCGCCGTGCGGCTAAAGCTCGACCGATCCCCTGGTTCTTTAGGCCTGTCTTTGCCACACCCGCGCTGGTGCTTGCAATAGTTATCGCGCTGCTGATTATGGTGCCGGTGCATTTCGAACCATCTGTGAGAAATCAGGTTAACGTGCCTGAGTATAAGCAGTATATTTCCGCGCACTCGCGCGCTCAAAGCCAGCAAATGCTGTCTGATCCGCACATAACATTTGTCTCTGCGGAACTTGAGAAAGCATCCCTTATAACAGAGAACAGTGGGCAATGATCAAAGTCAAAGCATTGCTATTTACAATATTGGCTCTATTGGCATCGTCGCCGGTATTTCCCGCCGATGTGAAAGAACTGCTGCATAAGGCGGAAGTTGCGGAGCGTTATATAAGCTACCGTGGTATGAAAGTAGTAACTTTTGACTTCGGCGGCAATGTCACTTCAGCCAAATTCAAGATTCTTCACCTTCAGCCGGACAAAACACGCACCGAGTTTTTCACCCCATGTGCTCTTGCGGGGATAATCGTAATTCAAAATGGAGATAGGTTCTGGAAGTATTATCCCAAGCGTGAGGTTTGGGAGGAGTCTCCGCGACCGCTTATCCTGCCTCCCGACATTGTCTATGATGAGGCCCTGCATAATTATGACCTGCATCTGATCGGCAGCGATACCGTTGCAGGAAGGCCCACGCATGTGGTGCAGGCGATACCTTACAGCAGGTTTGATACCGCCCGCAAGGTTTGGATAGATAAAGATTATTTTCTGGTCGTGAAGTCGCAGGTCGAAAACCGTCGCGGAGAGGTAGTAAACTCCGCCGCTTTCACGGATATTGACTATAACCCTCGCGATATTGAGGCCTCGTCTTTCAAGGTCAAAGGGAAAGTTATTCAAGCTCCCAAACCGGGCTATATGAATTTCGATATAGTTAAGCCGACTTACCTTCCTAAAGGCTATAAGCTCACCGGAGTTACCAGATTATCCGTCAATGGAAGATGTTCGGCCCATCTCCAGTTCTCAAACGGCGCTTATACTATATCTATGTTCGAGCGGAAAGACCCTAAAGATTCCGCGATAAAAGAGATCAAGAGCAAGGTTACCAACGTCTTCACCTGGACCCGCAACGGCGTTAGATTCACCTTAATGGGTGATGTCCCCGAATCCGAACTCCGAAAAATTGCTGATTCTACGAAGTGATTTAAGCTCCTCGCCTTAGGGTATCCTGTGGTCAGATGGTGGAATTATATGCCTCCACCAGTTTGACCGGAGGGATGGGAATGTCAAAATGGGTGTTCTCGGCTCTGTTAATTGTGGCAGCTATATGCTTATATAGCTGCGGTGGTGGCGGCGGCGGTTCTAAAAGCGCATACGTCGTGCAGATTCAGTCCACACGGGTGTATCCCAAGACTACAAGCATCAAATCAGGCGATGGTGTTGAATGGGTCAATAAAGACAGCGCCGCGCATCAGGTCGTCAGTGGAACCCTCGCAAAGGTATCGAACCCTGTAACACTCCCCGAGATTGAAATTCGCTCCGGCAGCACTTTTGCGCCGAGTTCGCTGGATGCAAATTTCGGCGATACCGTCCAGTGGCACAATCTCACGGGCTCAGAGTTTGTAATGGATATCGTAAACGACGCGGGTACTGTCATAGACACACTTACATTTGCTAATGGCGAGGTCAAAAGCTATAAAGACTTTCCGACAGCAGGAAGATACACCGCCCAAAAGAGCGGCAATGCATTCTTTTCAGGTACTGTGACTCTATACGGGATCCCTACACCGAACGGTATATTCCAGTCCGATATTCTTCCCAACGGCGGCACGTTTACTAGAAAATTCTCAGGTTATGGCACACTGCCTTATTATGTGCTCTATACCGACGATCCCAATGAGGCTTTCATAACAGGCAGCATCGTCGTTCAGTAAGCGTCAATCGGAGAGTCAAGAGGCCAAAAAGTCTGAAAGTTGGAAGCCAATTGAAAAGCGTTCCGTTTCTGTCATTCCAAGCAATCGACTACGGCGATGCCATAGTTACATTGGAAAGAAGCCAACCCCGGTGTTTCGGGACTTTAGTCCCGAAACGGGCTTCTTAGGAACGAATGTGAGGAATCTGCTTTTCACTAAACGCTGATCGGGCGTTATTTCTGATGACGCCCGAAGCAGAATCCAATTTATGTTGCATCGAGATAATATTCTCCCCATACCTTTCTTTTCGCGCCTCCGCGATTCCTTTACCTTGCCTTGAAAAAGCCCGGCGGAAGGGATAAACTGTTTGTAGCTCAATCGCTCAGAGGTATTTTATGAAGAAAGTATCATTCGTCTTTGTCGGCGCGGGTAGCCGTGGCAACGCTTACGCAAAATTTATGCAGTCATTCCCGGAAGAAGCTGAGGTTGTGGTGGTATGCGAACCTCGGGATGATGCGAGAAAAAGGTTCAGCGATCTGTATAAAATCCCGGAGCAGATGCAGTTTCGAAACTGGCAGGAGGTAGCAGATAAGCCGAAACTGGCCGATGCCGCCGCAATCTGCACATGTGACACCGACCATCTCGCTCCGGCGGTTGCTCTTTCAGGTAAGGGCTATCATCTGCTTCTCGAAAAACCGATGGCTCCGACTCCCGAGGACTGCAAGACTATCTATGACGCAGTAAAGAAGAATAACGTCATGTTGGCAGTCTGCCATGTCCTCCGTTATACTCAGTTTAATCTCAGGCTTAAGGAGATGATCGATAGCGGCCTGATCGGCAAGATTCGAAATATCCAGCTTTTGGAGCCGGTCGGTTACTGGCATCAGGCGCATTCGTATGTGCGCGGCAATTGGCGAAACGAGTCGATGTCTTCATTTATGCTCCTAGCCAAGTCCTGTCATGACATCGATCTTATAAACTTTTTTATGCCTTCGAAATGCAAGGCTGTTTCATCATTCGGAAGCCTTACATATTTCACCAAAGCCAACCAGCCTAAAGGCGCAGCCGACCGCTGCCTGGAGTGTCCAATCGAAGAGAAATGTGCTTATTCGGCCAAAAAGATCTACATAAGAGACATCACTAATTTCGACAGATGGCCTGTAAATGTAGTTACACCCGGCGGCACTCCCGAGGCGGTGCTGGAAGCTCTTAAAGAAGGTCCATATGGCCGCTGCGTCTTTGCCTGTGATAACGATGTCGTCGATCATCAGGTAGTCAACATGGAATTCGAGGACGGCGCCACTGCAGGGTTCACCATGTGCGCGTTCACCTTCTCAGGCAGCCGCGAGACATATGTGATGGGCGATCAGGGGACACTCAGATGCACCAGTGAGGGTATTGAGCACTGTGATTTCCTTACTGAAAAGAAAGAGATGCACCCGCTTTATATCGGCGACGGGCAGATTACCACGGGTCACGGCGGCGGTGACTTTGGGCTTGTGAAGGCCTTTGTTGCCGCAATCCGCGAAAACAATCCGTCACTGATCTCATCCGGCCCGGAGATATCTCTTGAAAGCCATCTCATAGTCTTTGCCGCCGAGAAAGCAAGACGAAGCGGCACTGTGGAACAAATATAACAGTTGTTTATTTCCCTCTCCCACTTTTGGGAGAGGGTTAGAAGGTAGGTAAATCCTATCGTGAACAAAAACGCATCCGACGAATATCGAAAACTGCCGGCGGTGGACGAACTGCTTCGAGACGATTCGGCTTCGGAACTGCTCGAGAAATATTCACGTGCATCGGTTACCGACGCCTTCCGCGTCGCGCTTGAAACTGCGCGTGAGAGTATCGCGCAGGGCTCCCCAGCTCCCGAAACAGCGGATATTTTCGATAAGGCAAGAGCTTTTCTGGAGAGGGAAACAGTGCCATCGCTGAGGCGCGCCATAAACGCAACAGGCGTTATTGTCCACACAGGCCTCGGCCGCTCGGTGTTATCGAGAGAGGCTGTCGAGGCTATAAGGCAAGTTGCCCAAAACCATTCCACCCTGGAGATAGATGTCGAATCCGGCAAGCGAGGTTCGAGGCAGGAACATGTATGCCGACTTTTGACCGAACTAACGGGCGCGGAAAGTGCTCTCGTAGTCAACAATAATGCCGCCGGAGTGCTTCTTGCCATCAACACTCTTGCGCGGGGTTTGGAAGTCGTGATATCCCGCGGGCAGCTTGTGGAGANNATAGGCGGATCGTTCCGAATGCCCGATATTATTAGGCGAGCGGGAGCCAAATTGGTGGAGGTGGGCACCACCAATCGTACCCGCATCTCCGATTATGACGATGCTATCAGTGTCGAAACAGCCCTCCTGCTGCGCTGTCATCCCAGCAACTTCAAGACAGTAGGATTTGTCGAAGAAGCATCTCTCGATGATATGGTTGAACTGGCGGAGAGCCGGTTTACTCCGGTTGTGGACGACCTCGGAAGCGGAGCGCTCGTCGATGTATCTAAATATGGCCTGGAGTATGAGCCGACAGTCCAGGACAGCATAAAAGCCGGAGCTTCTCTGGTATGCTTCAGCGGCGACAAGCTTCTTGGAGCCTCTCAGGCCGGAATTCTGGTCGGAAAAAAAGAGATAATCGATGAGTGCCGACAAAATCCGCTTGCCCGCGCCCTCAGAATAGATAAACTTACACTTGCAGCCCTCGAAGCCACTTTGAGAGTCTATCGATATGGCGACCCCTGGGCCTCCATTCCAACTCTTGCCGCTATAAGTCGACCTTTGGCCGACATCACCTCACAAGCCAATCGGCTAAGCCGCCGGATAAATTCTCTGCACATCCCCGGCCTTATCTCAAGCGTGGAAGTTGCATTTTCGCAGACCGGTGGGGGATCTTTACCCGGACAATCTCTGGAAACACGCGCTATTGCTCTGAAGAGCGAGGCATTATCTGCCGAAGATTTGAGTGAGCATTTTCGGGGGAACGAACCTCCCATCTTCGGACGGATAATAAGAGATACGTTTCTCCTTGATATGCGCACCGTAACATCGCAAGAAGTCTTGGACATCTTAGGCTGCGTCGAACGGCTCAGACGTTAGAGTCGCGGTCATATCATGGAGGATGGAATGGGCATCGAGCGCGCGGATCGAGGCGGGCTGCAGAGGGTCTATCAACAGACCATTGATGCACTCATAGCTGCTGCAGGGCAGCGTGATAGAACAGCCGAAGGGCATTCACAGAGGGTTACACGTTACTGTATGGCTATCGGCAGAGTTTTGGGTATTACCGGTGAAGAGGGGTTAAACCTCAAGTATGCCGCCGGTCTACACGACATAGGCAAGGTGGCGATTTCACGTAAAATAATCAACAAACTCGGCAAGCTTACCGATGGCGAGTTTGCGATAATGAAGCAGCACTCCACCATCGCGCTTCGCATTTTGTCGAAGGTCGATGGCCTTGAGGATGCTGCGCCTATGATAAAGCACCATCACGAACGGTTTGACGGCAAAGGTTATCCCGACGGCCTCGTCGGAGAAGACATTCCTCTGGGCTCTCGAATTATTGCAGTAGCCGAGGCTTTCGACATTCTTACATCGGACGTTCCCTGGCGAGATGCAATGGATCAGGAGTCGGCTCTGCGCGAGCTCGAAGCCTGCGCAGGCACGCAGTTCGATCCGGCGATGGTCGAGGCATTTCGAGAGGCTATCACCACAGGATTAGTCGAGCGATAGGTTCTTAGGTAAAAAGTAATAGGTATTGATCGTCCGGGAGTTGACTCCCGGACGCACTTATTTGGGACTTTAGTCCCAAGTAATCTCTGTCTATTTCCTTCTCCGCCTCGGTGAGAAAGCCGCCGCTATAGCAAAAATGAGGGTTGCAAGAAGGACTATAGATGCGCCGGGCGCTATAGCGAGCCAGTCGGAAATCATAAGCCCGCCTATAGTCGACCCGACACCGAATATCACCGACAGCCCCATCATCTTTTTGAAGCTCTCTGTAAGCTGAAAAGCCGCTGCTGCGGGAGTTACTATAAGAGCCGAAACAAGCACGATTCCCACCACTTTTATTGAGATCACGATGGTCAGGGCGATCATGGTGATCAGTAGATAATAAAGCTTGCCCTCCGGCACGCCCGTCACCTGAGCCATTTCAGGGTCGAAGATGATAAACATCAGGTCTTTGAAGAGCACAAAAACGCATCCCAGGACCAGTATCGTGACCACAATCGTCGTCCACACATCCTGCACGGTAACGGCCGTTATGCTGCCGAACAAGTAGCTGAGTAGATCGACCTGATAGCTGTGGGTCAGTCCGATTATGAGGATTCCCAGAGCCATTCCCGATGCGAAAATAATCCCGATGGCCGTATCTTCCTTGACATGCCCGCGTCGCGTGACTGTGGCGATTCCCCATCCGGCGAGTATCGAAAAGACCACCGCGCTCCAGATAGGGTTTACTCCGAATAGAATTCCTATTGCCACACCGCCGAGCGATGTGTGCGCAATGCCAGCTCCCATAAAAGCCATTCCACGCAAGATCACGTAGACTCCTATAATCGCGCACAAAGCTCCGATCAGCACTCCGGCGACTATCGCGCGCTGCATAAAGGAGTATTGCAGAATATCCATCAATCGTGATCCTCCACTACCATGTGCGGCGCATCGCCGTGGTGCAGATACGCTACATCGCAGCCGTACATCGATTTAAGCGCATCGTTGCATGCGACCTCACCCGGTCTGCAGTGAGCAATAAGCGACTTATTGAGGCAGGCGAGGGTGTCGATATACTTCGCGACCACACCAACGTCGTGCGAGACCAGGATCACGGTGACCCCTTCATCCTTAAGCTGTCGCAGCAGGGTATAGAGGCTTCCGGTAGTGGCGATGTCCACGCCGGTTGTGGGTTCGTCCAA
>DJHI01000209.1 GCA_002431715.1 Armatimonadetes bacterium UBA5829 | reverse complement strand
CTTTTCACCTCCTTTCGATATGTTGAGTTTCGATTTAAGAGTAAACATAACTATCCACCTCCCCCTTTCAGATTGATTTGATCAATCTACTCGGGTCCCCTCGCCTGCAATATAGCATGCGCTCTGGGGACTGTCAACCTGGTAATATTACTGGAAAAGTGCGAGTCTCAGAACATGTTTTCCCACTTGAGATTTTATAAAAACCTAGTGAGTTAGTTCTTTAATATTCGCCCTGCTTTAGCTGCAGCGGCTTTATAATTTCTCAATTAGTCAATCTCCCTTTGGGGGAAGATTGCCGCCGGCCGAATGACCGGCGGCATAAATTGGTGCACCAAGAATTTACTTGGCTAGTTTTACTTTCTGCGGCGAATGCCGAAGCCAGCGAGGCCGACGAGGCCGCTAAGCATAGCAAGCATGCTTCCAGGCTCAGGAACTACACTCTCCTCCATCGTAAGTGTCCAAGCGGACTCTCCAGGATTCATGGTAAGACCTGTTGCGAATGTATAGAAGCTCGCAGTAGTGCCACCATTGGTTGGCGGGTTGGGAAGCACATAGGTTGTTTCACCATTGCTTAAAGTAAGCTTCCAATCACCACCAGGAAGAGCAACCGGAGAAGCATAATACAGATTGAATGTCGTGGTAGGACTCCAAGAGTCACCAGCCTTAAGCTTCAGATTCCAGGTATAGACCTTCTTTTCAGTATCACAGCTCTGATACTTTCTGGTTCCGTATACATAACTTGTATCTGTTGTGTAGAAACCGATAGTGGTAGAAACCCATGTTGCTGCGCCAGCGTCAGCATATGAGCCAGAAAGAGCTGATGTGGTTACGCCATACGTATTCATAGCAGCAGAACCAACCCATGATGTTCCACTCAGGTTACCTGCACGAAGCAAGACTACCCAATCTGTTTCGGATGCGCTGGCCATTGCGGCCAAACCCATCACCATTGCCAAAACGAGACCTAAAACGATAATTTTCTTCATTGTTTCACCTCCTCCTCTCACAATAGAAGATGCGACTGAATATTCGCGATTGTCGCGTATCCCTGTGCTCTGCAACTGATTTCCCCCTTTCTAGCTCATCTGAACCTTTGCGGAATTCTCACTCATTTACATACGGTGCAAATTTCGTGCCAATTCAGCTAACTCAGCGGTGCACCATGTGGGGAAACTTGAGCACAAGCCTTAAAACCAGTAATATGACTAGCGCGTTAGGTAATAAATGCCTCCTAGGCGTTTTGTCTAAAGGCTCGGGATCCGAAGTCCGAGTAGCAATTCGGGGCGGAATCCATCCTTCCTTTCACATTTGCTGCCATTGCCTCTTCTAACGAGCGGCTACTTTAAAGGCAGCTCCAAAAGCTGCTGTGTTGGCAGTGTAACATCCGTTCTTTTGGTTGTCAATACCCTTTGCGCAAATCAGGTAATTATACCTATTTGCCTTTCTCCCAACCTTCTTTTCAAAAGGAGAATTGCAAGCCAACACCATACAATTGTAATTTATCACCACATTGCTCAGCTGTCAACCCGGTATTTTTACTTTTTTCCGAACAGTGGGTTTTTACGCCAGGCGCTACGCTTCAGGAAACCGGAAGGACAAACACCGGCGTATATATAAAGATGGTATGATGGCCATAGGATCTATAATAATGAATATGAAAAAACCTGCCTGTATATTCTTCATCCTTATTATGTTGGTTGCGGCACTTGCCGGATGCGCTAAAAAGCAGTCGAGTGTCACCACTATACGTTTCCTGTGCTGGGGAAACGATGTCGAGGAGCAGAACATAAGGGGAATAGTGGCCAAATTCGAGAAGCTGCACCCTGATATAAAGGTGGAACTCGACATTACTCCCTGGTCGCGCATGTGCGACAAACTGATGATCTCCAGCGCAGGTGGTCACCCGCCTGATGTCACCAGAGTAAGTTCGGAATGGCAGGCTCCGCTTGCGGCAAAAGGACTCCTGGAGCCGCTGGATTCTTACATCAAGAGAGATCATTACGATATAGACGATTTCTATCCGCAGGCAATTGAAGGTTGGGGAAAGTATAAAGGCACGATGTATGTGATCCCTACCGATATAGAGGTCTTCTGCATCTATTATAATAAGAAGCTGTTCGATAAATATAAGGTCCCATATCCAGATGAGACATGGGACTGGAATAAATACGTTGAAGTCTGCAAGATATTCTCCAAAGACCTCGATGGCGACGGCCTCCTGGATCAATGGGGCACCACTATCGATCCTCGCTGGCAGAACTATGTGTACGCCAATGGAGGTCAAGTTTTGAGCGACGACTATAACAGATGCACTCTCGATCAGCCGGCTGCTTATGAGGGTTTGCAGTTTATGGGAGACCTCATCAACAAATATCATGTCTCTCCTAATTCCGACGAATCGGCTAACCTGGGCACGAGCAAGCTCTTTGCTTCAGGCAAGATAGCGATGTTTGTCGGCGGAAGTTACACAGCGGAGCTTGTTTTCAAGAAAGAGGTCAAAGATTTCGAGTTCGATGTGGCTATGCTGCCGAAAGGCCCAAATGGGAGAGTGGCTGCCGTATGCGGCGGATCATATGGGATGCTTTCCGGGTCCAAGCATAAAAATGAGGCGTGGGAACTCGTTAAGTGGATGACCGGCAAAGAATATCAGGCTGCTCAGGCCAGGCAATCACAGATCATTCCCAGCCGCAAGTCGGTTGCCGAGTCGGGAGCCTATTTATATCTTAAAGCCGAACCTAAGAATCGAAGAGCATACATCCAAATGATTCCATACGGCATCAAAATCCCAAGGGTGTCATGCGGGCCTGAGATGGACCAGATTATCCAAAGCGAGCTGGATATGGTCAGGCTCGGTAGAAAATCGGCCAAAGATGCCTGCAAAGCCATGACTCCGACAATTGACGAGCTTCTCAGACACAGAGATTAATTATAGGCAGCAGACATTGTTTGTTGCCTGATATCTTCATCAGGTGGATATGTTAAAAAAGCGTAAATCAAAACTGCAGCGAAAAGAGGCCATTGAGGGTTTTTTGTGCATCAGTCCCTGGCTTATCGGTTTCCTTTTTCTGACACTAGGACCGGTCATCTTCTCACTCATAATGAGCTTGAGCAAGTGGGATATGATCTCACCCGCTAAATTTGTGGGGCTTGCAAACTATCGAACCATTTTTACCGATGACTTTTACTTTCGACAGTCTTTGAAGGTGACTGCTATATACGCCATATGCGCCGTTCCGCTGGGTATGGCATGTTCGCTTGCGCTGGCAATGCTGCTCAATTTAAAGGTCAAGGGCATGCCGTTATTCCGCTCGATATTCTATATCCCTGCAATCCTGCCCGGAGCGGCGGTGGCGATGGTCTGGCAGATGGTATTCAGACCACAGTCGAGTGGTATCTTCAACGCAATCATCGGCAAAACGGCTCACTTGCTGCATCTATCGTTTGCTCCGATCCCATGGCTTACCAGTCCGGAATGGGTGCTCAAGTCATTTATTATAATGAGCCTATGGGGATGCGGCGGCGGAATGATAATTTACCTTGCGGGTCTGCAGAGCGTTCCTACACAACTTTATGAGGCTGCTGAGATAGACGGCGCAGGCGCATGGCAGAAATTCCGCAATGTGACCCTGCCCATGATCTCTCCTACTCTGTTTTTTAATTTGATAATGGGGATAATCGGCAGCTTCCAGGTCTTCACCAGCTCGTTTATTATGACATCGGGCGGACCCGCGAATGCATCGCTGTTTTACGTCTTGTATCTCTATCAAAAAGCATTTAAGTACCTGCAGATGGGTTATGCCTGCGCGCTGGCATGGATACTTTTTGCGGTCATACTGGTGCTGACGCTCTTTGTTATGAGCACATCCCGGAGATGGGTCTATTATGAAGCGGAGTTAAAGAGATGAGTAAGCCCGGAGCGGCAAAAAAGAAAGCATGGAGCGCTGCGGCATATGCGGCATTGATAATCGGTTCGATAATTTCGCTCATTCCGTTTTTGTGGATGCTGGGAACATCGTTCAAAGACCCTGCGATGGTATTCACCGACCCGCCGCAGATTTGGCCGAAGCCGTGGCTTTGGAGTAACTACAGTCAGGCATTCGCTAAGATGCCTTTTGCTCTCTATACATTTAATACAGTACGAATCACTGCCATATCGATGCTCGGTCAGATCCTCTCTTGCTCGCTTGTAGCCTTCGGGTTTGCACGGATGCGATTTCCCGGTCGAAATATTCTCTTTGTGACCCTGCTCGCAACAATGATGCTTCCCGCTCAGGTCACAATGATCCCGGTCTTTAAGATATTTTCTTCGCTCGGCTGGTACGATACAATTTTGCCTCTCACGGTGCCGTCTTTCTTCGGCTCGGCGTTCTTTATTTTCCTTTTGCGGCAGTATTATATGACGGTTCCCCATGAGATGGATGAAGCCGCGCGAATAGACGGCGCGAATACGTGGCAGGTCTACTATAAAGTGCTTCTGCCTCAGGTCAAGCCCGCTTTGGCGACACTGGCAATCTTTTCGTTCATGCACAACTGGAACGACTTCCTCGGCCCGCTTATTTATCTCGCCTCTCCCGCAAAAAGGACCCTGGCCCTGGGGTTATATGCATTTCAAGGTCAGTTCTCTACTGATTGGAATTATCTTATGGCTGCTTCGGCCGTTGTAATGCTTCCGCTTTTGGTGCTCTTCTTTGTCGGCCAGAAGTATTTTATACAAGGTGTGGTGATTTCAGGGGTAAAAGGCTGATCAAGGTATCACTTTATACATAAAAAAGTGGGCCGGGATATGCAAGTCAGGAGTTATTTGGGGCTCTGC
>DJHI01000235.1 GCA_002431715.1 Armatimonadetes bacterium UBA5829 | reverse complement strand
AGAGCTGTGAATCGAGCATATAGGAGAGCCACACCATCGGCTGCCAGTTATCGTTTACAACTCCTGTCATAGCCCAGCGCACGCTCGAACGGTTCAACCCGCTCGCCACGTGCGAATTAGCGGTAACATACAGGCCGTCGTCATAATTCAGGAACTGAAAGCCTGCCACCTGAGCGTATATTAAACATGTGGCCAGCACAAGGACTATGCAGATAAGGAATGCCAATCTCTGAGAGTTGTTCAAATAATCGACCCCAAGTGTTTGTCTAAACGTATTCTATCATAAATAGACACTTGTGCAATATCGAGCGCATTCGATATATCGCAAACGACAAAAAAGGAAGAGCAATCATCATTCGGATTGTTCTCCCTTTTTATTAGCGTATCTGTTAGAATGTAAAAGACTTAGATGGCGCGGACCACTTTGCCCGCTTTAAGGCACTTTGCGCACACGCGCAGGGTCTTGGGTGTGCCGTTAACGTTGGTTCGGACTGTCTGCAGATTAGGCAGCCATCTTCTCTTGGTCCTAGGGGCACGCAGAGCCCATGAACCGGAATGGACGTGTCTGATATTCTGACCGAACTGCGGGCCTTTGCCGCAAATTGCGCAAGTATTGGACATATCTAAAAGGACCTCCTGAAGTGAGTAGCCACAAAAAATGCAGGTTCAATGATAGCATGTTTTCACAGGTTTGGCAATAGATGATAGATAAATCAATTACATCGTTAATAAAGAGTATACCAATAGTCACTCCCGAAGATTCGATAAAGAGGGCCGCTGGGCTTATAAAGGGCACCGGTGGCTCAAAAATACTGGTTTTGGACGGCAGCAGCGTTGTAGGCACAGTATCCGAACGCAGCATTCTTGCTGCGCTATCATCGGAAGACTCCGAAAGCGAAGACTCCAAAATCGCTTCTATAGTAGAACCCAATGGCATGTTTATAGATTCTCGTGTTACCATAAGAGACGCGGCACAAATTTTTGGGGCCAATGGGGAGGACATGCTCCCGGTTATCGACAGCTACGGCGGATATCGAGGAGTCGTCTATCGAGGCGATCTGGTCGCGCGGCTGACCAAAAACATTCGTCCAGCTTCAGTTGCAGGTATGGCCACTCCGCTGGGTGTTTACCTTACCAATGGCTCTATATCCGGTGGAGCAGGGAGTTTTGGACTATTTCTGACCGGCGCGTCGCTCGGGTTTATGATGATCCTGGCGACTCTCATCGTAACGGGTCTCCAAACGCTGGTCGCCAAACTGACGGGTTTCCCTATCGCCGCATTTTTAAACTCACCGCCGCTTACCNNTTGAATCCTAATTGGTATGATATGCCGTTCTATATATCGACAGCCCTTACCGCTATTATTTTTCTGATGCTTATGAGGATATCTCCTTTGTCGGGTTTTCATGGAGCCGAACATATGACGGTCCACGCCATGGAAGCCGGTGAGGCGCTTGAGCCGGAGGTCGTATCTCGAATGCCTCGCGTTCACCCAAGATGCGGCACCAATCTCCTTGCGGCAGCGGGCGTGTTCATTATCATTACTTCAAAGATGGACAATCAGATAGCGGTGTTGTTTGCCTTAGTGGTTGTAGTTTTAGGATGGAGATCGATTGGCGGGATGCTCCAGTATTACGCAACAACGAAGAAACCAAATGCCCACCAACTTGCAAGCGGTATCTCTGCGGGCAATGAACTGATCGAAAAATATCAGGAAAACCCAAACTTCCAGCTAACGGGCTTTCAGCGCATCTGGAAACTCGGGTTCATGCAGACTTTCGCAGGTATGGTTACCAGCCTGTGGCTGCTGTCTTTACTGGGTGTCAGGTATTAGGTGTTGGGTGATGGGTGTTCGGTGATGGGTGTTCGGTGTCGGATAAGGTGATTATAAAATTCGCAGCCTCTCATAGGATGATGACGCTCCTTTTCGGGAAACCAACACACTCCATAAATCCGTAATAAGTGATGAGCCATATTAACTATAACTTGTATCTTGTAACCTACTACCTGCTCTGGAACTTATCAGCCAGTCTTGTCGTCAGGAGAACCATGAGAAAACTATACACTTCCTTTTCATTTACATCTATCGCAGTCTTCGCCGCGCTGATCGCACTATTTCCACTTTCCTGCTCNNCAGCTTATGGGATCAAGTATAAGACTTCGGGGACGTATGTCGATTCCGCCGGTAATCAGCATGCCTGGAATATAAATGAAGCCCATACGCTTGTATGGGACGGAGAGGCTTATATTCCCGTAGGCGGAGCGTTCACCTCGAGCTACATCACAGATGCCACGGAGGCGAACTACCAGGCTGATGTCAGTGCTCTAGATTCGATCAAATCTCAGGGAATAACAGATATTGTTCTCAAGGCAAATGGACCGATCACCTCGGCAGATCCGGCTGCGCTTCAAAGGATTCTCGATTATCTCGATGCCAACGGATTCAAATACGGCATCGAGATGAATGATGGGCCTAAAGCGCCTNNCATCTCTCCCAATCGTTACAGACTCGAAGGCCCGTGGGATCAACGAACCATCATCTGTTCGTGGCCCGATGTGGACTCTGCAATATATCTGGTCGTGAGCCAGTTCGATAACAAGATCATAGATCGCGGAGGCGCTATAGTCAGCGGCGGAAAGGTCAACATCAATCTGAGCCAGTCGCTTCGCAGCGGGCAGATTCTGATCGTTTACCCGCACAAGACCTTCAAGCCCGCCTCAGAAGGCGGCATGGCCGACCTTTGGAGCGGTTTCCCCGAGTATCGCGACCGAATGATAAGCTTTTTTGGAAAGATCAAATTCGGACCCGGATTGAGATTCTTCATTGAACCATTTACCACAAAGATGGATTTTACCGGTGAGATGATCAGCTTCGTGCCGGATTCCTCCGGTTTCAGGCTCGGCCTCGAAGCATACTTAACAAAGAAATATCAGCATGAAGGCGGCATAAACTCTGCCTGGGGAATGAACGATAACCTCGATACAATTGAGGATGCTGCGCGCCTGGTGCCTCTTTGGGCATCAGGTCGTGGAATGCCGTATGCTTACGACAGGGCCAGTGTAGGTCTTTATTCGATCGATACCACAGTTACAGGAATGTGGCGAGATATAGTGGATTATCGAGACTCCTCCGCGCAGGAGTATATGAATACTGTCTCAGACATACTCCACAAGAAATGCGCGAACGTGCCTGTGATCTTCAAGGGTGCAAAATATCATCGCATATATTCAAATCCGTTTGGAATAGGCGGCTCCGATGGACTTGGAGCCGAGGCTATTGGATCAGGTGAAACACCTATCTCGGATATCGCCGGCCCTCTCTACTCGCTTGCTGAAGAATCAGGGAAGACGACCTGGTTCATTGCCTCCGATCTTGGCAATAAAACGCAGAATACCGATAACACATCCGGCATGGTCGGAACTGCCGATCTTTTCCGCGAGGTCGGCTGCAAGGGCTTTTTCGCAAGCAGCCTGGATGATAACCAGATACAATGGCTAAAGAGCTTCCAGGACAGGATTCAAATCAATGATGTTGCAGGTTATCAGCCTACTGTAATCGGCTATCCTGTCTCGATTACCACAGGGGCTTTCGTAAAAAGGCTCATGCCCAACACCTGGTGGCTGCCGACTCTCAAGACCGGTAAAACAAGTTATATCGGAGACGGACTTTTTGCGTATACACTTTCCGGCGAGGACAAGAGCTATATCTGGTCGGGGATCGGCGAGAAGACTATCAACCTCAAAGTCCCACCGACAGGTGTTCCAAGCACAGTCTTCCCACCGGATTCACGCGTATCCGGCGGAAAAAGGACTTTTACACTGACACTCAAAGACCATGTGCCTACCATATTGAAAGGTATGGACTTCAGCCTGATCTTCCCTCTGGAGACGGCACAGACTCAGGTAGACAGGCTTNNGACAAAGCGGGTATTGGTGTACAGAGGTCCAGAGACAGCCTCGACCGCTGCAAAGATCTTATGAAAAATGGCCAGTATATGCAGGCCTGGGACATGGCAAGAAGCAGTATAAATGAGCTGGCGTCGTTACTTGGCACCGACACCTGGCTGGAGGGCGAACAGGTTCGCTCAGAAAACTTTGACAATGTTGTACCGATGCCCGGAGCGAGCAATGCGCTTGCCCTGGTCTTGGATACAGACGAAGATGCACCCCTTGCGCCGTATNNGTATACAGTCACTTTCTCAGCGGATACTCAAGCCAATTCGAGCTATGAGATTTGGCTTGCCGGAACTCCTCCCGACGAGGGTTCGCCTATGAGTTACACAGTTGATGATGTCAACTGGGCGCCTGTCGCAGCCGACGGCAAAAAGGTCGAGACCTATGCCGATGGTCTAGCATGGTATAAGATAGGAACAATAAACTTATACCCTGGCAAGCACATTGTCAGGCTGAGAGCCGACGGCAGACGATCATCCGACAACCGTTATTATTTTGCGGTAGACGCACTGGTACTAAGCCCGCGAGGCTTTACACCCAATGGAGTCATTAAGCCATACTAATGCCAGAAAGAATTCAGTTTTATGGGAATATTCTGAGGGTTTCAC
>DJHI01000161.1:3365-3713 GCA_002431715.1 Armatimonadetes bacterium UBA5829 | reverse complement strand
AGGTCCTATATAGCTAATACCAGGAACACTGATTATATCGAAACCTTTATCTGGTGTATAGATAAATGGATAAGCTCTGTCTAGGTCAGTCACACTACCTGCTCCCAAAACAGCCCCAGAGTCATTTAAGCCACATAATGATATATTCCAATTGGAGTTTGAAAATGTATGATAGCTACCATCAGCATCCCAAAGTATCCCTACAGACGAAGAACTTAAGCTTTGGCTGCAAAAGCCCAATGCCTGCCCAGTATTGTTATTGAATGTAGCCCAACTATATTGATATCCTTGCGGAGTAGCTAAATCGGTGAGTGTGCCATCAGGCTGCCAGGTACAAGCTCGATTAAT
>DJHI01000161.1:0-3311 GCA_002431715.1 Armatimonadetes bacterium UBA5829 | reverse complement strand
TTAATATTATTAATATTCTTATACCAGCCTGCTATTTGACCGGATTCATTAATATCCATTGCTCCGCCTTCTCCACTACCTGACGTTTGCAAAAATGTCGGAATACCATTAACACTCCACTTGACCGGATAAGCGCTAGTGCTTGTTGCCTGACCAACAGCAATACCTGAGTCATTGATTCCCATTGCCCGGGTTGTTCCATAACCTGACGCCAAGAGATCAATTTTCGTACCGTCAGAAGTCAGCATAAATCCTTTACTAGCATCAGTTCCGACAACATCGCCATGTATGTTGATACCGGAAAAAGTTGCTCTTACACTGGACATGCGACCAAAGTCCACGGTACTGCCATCTGGTTGCCACATAACACCATGCACATATCCACTTGTATCTAGTGCAACTCCGACTATCTGACCACTATCATTGATTCTGCAAGGACCGAAATTCTTGCTTGTCAACAAACCAGTAGGATTATTTAGGAACCGGACGTTATAAACACTCGCACACGCGCAAGATGCAAAACTAGCCGCTAGAACCAAGATATACAGCAATATTCTTTTGGTCATTCTTTTCCTCACTCATTGTGGTGTGCTAGAGAACATAATCTTAATTATCTGATCCATAAGTGAAACACAGTCAACTGCATTCTACCCTCAACCAAGCAGGCTGTCAATACTATTGAACACACGCTGATTTTATCGAGACATTCTGGTTGGCTCAGAATTTCGATCTCTAGTCCCATCATTGCAATGCAACTAATTTATCCTGAATGTTTCGGGACGAGGACGTCCCGAAACAACCTAATAAACTATACTTAACGCAGTCTCAGCTTTTCACAAAATCTGGATCGCTCATTTTCATTTCCGAAGCTCAAGATAGCACTGGCGCGCTTGTCGGTATCGATTTCGGTGAAACTCAAACTTAGAGCCGGTCGAATTTCTTTGCCAAGGTAAAGGAAACCCTCAGAGTCCAGATGGAGAGTCTCCGGCTTGAAAGTCAACATCCAGATTCCACACAAATCGTTCGTCCGCACCCCATACATTGTCGATGACGCCTCGATATTCGAAAAAAATACTTGTTCGCCCGTGTCCAGCTCACCCATCATTGCCGACACATCAAGGAATCGTCGTGCTGCTATGGAGCTTAAGCGCAACTTCCCGGTAAATCGTAGATCCATCTTATCTCCATCCACGGACGAGCTTATCGATGACATTCCCATCTCACAAGACAGCATCGGACGGAAGACTGTGTACTTCCTGATAATTACAGCTACCATTAATAGAAACAACAGTGCTCCTAAAACAGCTAAAACAGCCGCTAGGTAGATCGAATATCCCACTGATTGCTTGCTTAACTCATTCAAAGCTCTATCGCAACCGAAAGACACCGCAAACCCGAGTGTACAAATGACGACATAGTTAGACGGTATGCCGTTAACACTGAAACGCCTCATATCTGCGCTGACTTTTGCCACATATCCCAACATTCGATAGAAGAAATTCCCGGATTTGGGTCTAGCGACCTGGCCATAGTTCATATCTTGGGAAGCGACCGATGCGGATGTCCCTTTTTCTATTGAAGGACGTTCGATAAGCCAGACAAAATGTGATTTCTCTTCTGACTCATCCTCGGCTAGCTCAGGCTGAGCCACATCTGAGGCGGAACTCTGTGGGCTGGAAAGTAACGAGTCAGTTTTCCCTCTCACTGAGTACTTACTCGGATATAACACCGCTCCCCCGATCACAATCGCAGCAAGCAGGTCAAATGCAAACATGGGCTCAACCCGAATAAGTTTGACTATCATTCGAATCATTGCAGCAGGAGGAATAAATAAACGTGCGCGCTCCATGTGTGTGTTCGCCATTATTATATGACGTACGGTTAGATACATGCCGAATCCTACTGCAATCCCAGCCAAAACAGCACTGATTACGACCAGAATACGGCTCTTCTTCTTTCCTGAACCCAAATAAACTCCAAGTCCGACAAATGCGCCCATAACGACCGCGAAAATAAAATGATAGCCCAAGTAAAAGGATGCAAGATACCAGAGCACAGATGCCGCGGCGGTGAAGATGAGCCCAAAAAGAAGCCCACCAAGTATGTTCAGCAGTCCAATTTTCGGCAAAAGTTTGGCCTCCATAGCAGGAGCACACTGCTGACATACAGTAATACTTGTCCCGGCCTTGCCGGAAGGAGTAAAAACAACACAATCATTGGAATCAAGTTTCTTGCCGCAATTCTCACATACACTCATATGCTTCTCCTTAAAAAGCAGGCAGCAAATCTTTGCTCAATCATTCAGATGAATATCAATATTGATAGACATGTGCGTGTGCTTTTGGCGATACTATCTTATCTTAATGCTGATAAAGTGACATTCCTGCCACATATTATACAAAGCTGGCAATTATGGTATCCGATATCTCAAAAGCAGATTCCTCGACTTCGCTCGGAATGACGGTAAGAAAAAATATAAGCTGACTGCTATAGATAGCGCCCTCACCCCAACCATTCGGATGAACTCCCACGGGGGAGAGAGTTAGCTTCCCGACACCAACGCCTAGGCATCCCAATACCCGAAACCAGAAACCTGATCTCCTCACCATTAAAAAGGAGCCCGTCCTTATGAACAGGCTCCGGTGTTTCAATTACAGAATCGCGGATTGGCTTGAGGCGAGAAGTTCGTCCGCATATGCAGGTCGATATTAGTAGGTTTTGCTATATGTCCAGTTCCAACCACCGGTTCCGGGCCAATAGCCGGCCTGATCCGTGGAGTCTCTGTCGCCACCGGCACAGTCGGCCGTATAGCTGGCGCACTGAAGGGTAGTGTCGGTTATGTGGAACATATTGATCACGCCGAAGTAGGTGGCTGAGCCGTCATCATAACAGTCGAAACCGCGCCAGGTGTAGTGCCTGGTATTGTGAGAATGGCCGTTGAGTATGGCTATGACTCTATACGACGAAATCACATTGTAAAATGCGGTTCTCTGCGCATCCGACCACCACTCGTTATCTGTATCATCGCAATCGTAATGCAGGAATATGATAACCGGAGTGGATGTGCCTACGGCTGCAAGATCGGAGGCAAGCCAGGTTCGAACGGTCGCATCGGGATAGCGCCCGATCGCGCAGAAGTGAATGCCGTTGGTGGTAAACGAGTACTTGTTATTGCCTTCGGAGGTAACTCCGCCGCCATAGCGCTCATTTATCTTGTTGGCCACATAAGTTGAAGTCCCAAGTGTATAACCACACCATCTCCAATAGTCGTGGTTGCCGCCTACGGCTTTGGTCGGATACTTCAAGCAATT
>DJHI01000203.1:4817-14993 GCA_002431715.1 Armatimonadetes bacterium UBA5829 | reverse complement strand
TAATATCAGCAAACGGCCGGTATGTAGTCTTTAACAGCGAGGCTACCAACCTTGTAGACGCTCCGCATACGGCTCAAACGCAGGTATATTCTCATAATCTCGTAACCGGTCAGACTGTGATTGTAAGTGTAAGCTCAGATGGTGTGCCGGGAAATGCCAGCAGTGACTGGCAATCAGTATCAAGCGATGGCCGTGTTGTTGCATTTGCCAGTGACGCCTCTGATCTTGTTCCAAATGATACCAATGGAGAGCGGGACATATTTGTTCATGAGCTCGGACCTCCCTTTATCACCGTCAAGCAGATCGATTCCGGAGGCCCGAAAAGTGGAAGCTGGAGTGCAGACACTAACTACAATGGCGGCAGAGCGCAGTTTATCAGCCGAACAATTTCGAATATCGGCAGTGTGCCAATGACTGTCTATCAGACTCAACGCTCAGGAAAGTTTGAATATTCAATCTCCAATCTGGTCGCCGGCTCATACACAATAAAGCTGCATTTTACAGAAGGCACGTATAACGCAGCCGGACGCAGACTTTTTAATGTCGTCATCAACGGCGTTACCGCATTGCGCAACTTCGATGTATTTGCTGCAGCCGGAGGCAGGTNNCATACCGGCGGCTGCGAATCTCTTTATGTATCTACCAAAGCGCAGTTTCAATAACTGCATTTGTGTTTATACGATATGTGCTGGTTGGTGTCAGGCCGCCGGGAATCAGTTTCTCGACTAGAAAACGATTATTCACCACAACATACCCGGGTATATTTCTGTCGAGGTAGGTCAGATCCATCACGGGAGAATAATCCGGATTCGAGTTAAGCCGACCTCCTGTTGGACTTTCCTGAACCACCGGTTGTTGCCCGGGTGGTGACGGCTGGTTGAACGCCCAAAAAGCTCTAACGTCCGAATCAGGCATCTGTGAGAGTCTTGGAGCATAGTTGGCGCCTAACAGGTTTGCAATGTCTTCATTGTCCGAGTCGGTAATCAACACATCTACCATTAGCTTTTGCTTTGTAATGGAGTCATTTGCAAAAACATAATAATGCGGCAATAAAATCCATTTCTGGATCGAAGCAGGGTCGTAATCCAGTGCCTGTTTGATACGATACCCACCGGATGGAGCGGACTGCCATGGCCCTCCAATCTCACCTATTGCCATTAAGGGTAAATCGACTACAATATCAGTCTCGACTATTTCGGCTTCCGTAAGACAGGGTAGGGCGTACGGATTTAACTCAGAAAACGGCTGTGTGTTTTTAATTATTCTAGGTGCATCCGTTTTCCAGGTCACTAGATATATCTGCCACAGGCCGGAATAATCCGGCATTCCTGGTGCCGTATCGAACACAGGTCCCTGATTGAAATTCGTCACCAGGTAGACGGGACGTGCTGTCTTGGGTGTGGAATCGAGCGCGCTGGTTAATTGTCCCGATAGCACAGGCGGATATTCGAAAAAGGGGTTCCAAAGCTGGCTCCAGAACGTTGACGAGGCCAGACCAATAGAGTTTGTGGTCGTACTTATGAACCACGCCTGCTGATCGTCATAATATCCCTGTCGCAGTGTATACAGCTCATAATAGTCCGGCTTGGGAAAAATTGCCATTGAAGGTGACGCACATAGCACAATAAAGCCCATCGCCACAAGTAATAACCTGCTGAGAAATTTATTCATTATTTCCCCTCCCAAAGTGTAACTAGGCTGCCTGGACAACCCAGTGGCATACTACCCGACACCCAATTCATACAAAACGCTTCTTTGGGAGGATTCAGCCGAGAGATCGCAGCTATGATAAGTGATATCCGTATAAAGCCGCAAAAATAGCTAATCTATTTGCAAGATACATGCAAGCCGGACCTGTTTTTAATTTTGTTGAGCTAGTATAGAATTGGCATAAATTTTGCAATTCGACTTGGGTTGGGATCAAAAACTAGACTGCACATAATTATTGGGAGGGGAATATGAATGTAAGAATTGCATTCATTACGTTACTTTGTGTATTTACATTGGTCTACATTTCCGGTGCCTACGCCGCAAGTTATAATGTCACATATTTGAAGACTCCTGATGGTTATTCCTCGCCGGTTGCGAGGGCTATAAATGCCTCCGGTCAGATTGCGGGAAATGCGACATTGAGCGGGCGTTCACATGCTTTTTTATGGGATACGAATGGAAGTGTTCGTGAATTAACGATGCCGACCGGATATGTGTCCTGCGGCGTCCTGGATATGAATGGCGTGGGTCAGTGTGCAGGTTATGCAACTGATTCGGCTGGTAACGATCATGCAGNNAGTTGCGTGGGATGCATTAGGAAATCCAGTTCTTTTGAATACTTCAAATAGCCTATACAGCTCTGCATGGAGTATAAATATCTATGGTCAAATAGTCGGCTATTCTGGAGCCAGCAATGGCGACAATCACGCAATAATTTGGGATATTGAAGGTAATCCAAATGATCTCGGACAGACCAACGGTTGGAGTTATAGCAGAGCCTACGGCATTAATGATTCCGGTCAGATTGTCGGCGAAAATCAGAACGGGGCGTTCCTGCTTTTCGGCACTGTAACTAATCTGGGAGCGCGTGTTGGTTCATCAGATAGTAATGCAATGGCGGTTAATAACAGTGGAGATGCAGTCGGTTTTGTTCGTTCACCCAATGATGCTAACTATTTATGGAAGAGCACGGGAGATGTTGTCACGATGCAGGCTTTCCTTGATTCTTATAACACGCGTTGCTTGTCTATAAATGACATAGCGCAGGCAGTCGGTTTGTGCTTCTTATCTTCCGGTTCATTTCCTTTTACTTCTGCGTCTCATGCAGTGGCTTGGACACCAACAGGTGAAATATCTGATATAAACCCTTCCACTATGACATCAAGTTCTGCGTACGATATTAACAATAGCGGATGGATTGTCGGTGGCTGCTCCAATGGTGCGAATAGCTATGCCGTATTATGGACTCCTGTTCCCGAACCCTCCAGTATAGCGGCTTTTGTAATGGGTTTAGTGGGCCTTGTTATAAGAAAACGACTCAGGTAACTCAATAAAAACAAACTTTGAATGGCCGCCTGATTGATTCAGGCGGCCATTTTGGTATCAGTTTCTCAGGGGGTATAAGTAACAGTATCAAAACGTGGAGACAACCTTGCGCAGCCTCATTTTAATCATTTTTATACTGCTTCCATTGCATGTCCATGCCGCGTTGACAAACGACCTCTACACAGGCGATGCAACCACAGTCGGCGCAGGAAAATATCAACTCAAGTCCTATTTCGATTCTTCTTTCGGCGGCGCGCAGCGTATAGCGGGGGGATCGCTTACATACGGGCCCACTCAAAATGTAGATGCAAGACTGGGATTCGGCTACCTATGGAACGATATCGGTCAGAATGTCCGCCTGGGGCCTAATATCGGGGTGAAGTGGCGATTTATTGGCGATGGCCTGCGAAAACCCTCAGTAGCTATATCATCTCTTTTCGCAATCAATGAGGGAGTGGGCGGCAAGTCTCACAAAAACGACTGGGGAGGGCTCTTCATAGTTCAATATCCAATAAAGCCAGTGATCCTGCTTGCAAATTTAGGGCATGTGTTAGTTGGTGACGATAACGCCTCCGACCTCAGATATGTCTCATTTGCAGCCGCTCACTTCCTATCCAAACGCTCACTTACCGCGCTCGAATATTCCCAGCTTTCAAGGCTGACCGGTCCGGCATCAGGCTATAAGAGTCAAATAGCGGCAGCCTATGTCTATGCTCCAAACCAATCTATAAACTACAGCGCCCAGATCGGTTACCTATGGCCCGACAGCGACACTAAATTTCATATGACTCTTGGAATAAGCCTGTACCTGTAGTTTTAACCCTTAATCCCGATCGATGAATATCCTTCCGCTATCTCCATTACATCTTCGCTGTCCGGGTCGATTTCAGCCAGCTCAGAGAATTTCTCGACAGGGTAGGGGAACGGCCCAGTCAATGGTATACGGTCGATCCATTTCGTTCTGAATTCAGGGTCCTGCATACGGCAGCTATTCTTGTGGTAGCAGTAACCGTCGTGGCCGATCATCCTGTTCCACAGCGTCTCGATGCTTTCATCTCTTGCATTACCAAAATGAAGAGGCGTGAAATCGCATGGAGTCATCTCGCCGTATGCAGTCATGTAGAACTGACACCACCCCGCATAGCATCCTATACCGGTGGGGCCGTTCACATGCGCCTGCGTTATAACCTGCGGCAGCGGATGTCCCTCATTATATTCATTTTCAATCTTGCATAGTTCTTCTTTGTCCTGGTCGGAGAGCAGATGACATCTATCTTCGTGCAGCAGCCTGCCTGTGGGAACCACATCGAATATAGTGATCTCATCAAAACCATAACGCTTTGTCATCTCAATCAGCTCGACGACCTGACCGTTTCGCAGGCGCTCCGGCGTGGCATATGTCGAGATACCTGTTAGAATCCCGGCCTCCTTTGCTCTGGTGAGACCCTCTATCGCTTTCTCGAAACACCCAGGCACGCGCCTCATTTCGTCGTGCTGCTCGGCGTTCGGCGAGTCAATGGATACATGTATGAACCACAACCCCGCATCCACGAGCTTTTTAACATTGTCATCATTCAGCAGAAGGCCATTGGAGAATATACCGACCACAGCCTCATCTTTATCCACCCAATCGATCAGCTCGAATATATCGGGCCTGAGCAGAGGCTCGCCACCGGTAAAGATGATGGTAACGGCTCCAAGCTGCTCCGACTCCCTGACGACTCTCTTCCAGTCCTGAGTCGTCATCTCGGGCTCTTGCACTCTCTTATGCCTTGCGGCGCTGCAGTGAATGCAGTTGGCCTGGCATCTTGTGGTGACTTGCAGAGTGCAGACAGTGGGCTGCGGATGGCCATTTATCTCATGTGAGAGTCTGCTGCCAAGAAGCTTCATCGATGCTTTGGTGGGGACGGGTGGTTGATAAGACGTATAGACAAGAGTGCCGTTATCGCGAACCATTATGGGTTTCCCACGCTTGCGTATTGCGCTCTGAACTCCTTCAGCGGCTTGTTTAGCCTGTGGGAGTTTGCCCATAGGCCCCGTAGGCCAGGCGGAGAAGGTTCCATCTGTAGATATTTCAGTCTTCATTCCCAGCAGCTCGATCTCATTTCCACCCTTAAGGATACCCGTCGATGCTATAGCTTTGATCATTTTATTGTCTTTTAAATGAGGCGCAAGCACGCGGGCAATAGGTCCTGAGAATTGAAGAGGCTTACCAGGCTTGACTTTGAGAAGTGAAAAATGTTCTGTACGCAACGGCTCCCTCCATTGTCTGAAGTGGATAATGTTATCCCGGCAATCTTACCCGAGCTACGGTTCACCTAAACTGGCCAGAACATAAGTTAAGGAATATTTATTTATTTATGTGTCAGAATCCTCCATGAAACACTACTATTAGGGCAGAATTGTTATTATTGCACTGTCTGATGTGGAGAGTGTTAAAAAGTGACTATCTTATTCAATGATAGCCCCATAGCACCTGGCAAGCTGAACCGCCTGGGCTATGTCCATCTGTGCGCCTTTTATAGAGGCTTCACGGAGATCAACACCAACCAGAGATGCGCCTCGCATGTCGGCTTCGTCCAAGTTGGCGTGATTGAGGTTTGCTTTAGTGAGGTCAACATCGCGCAGATCGGCTTTTGTGAGGTTTGCGTTGTATAGATCGGCTTCCACAAGCGTAATACCACGCAGGTCCAGACCGTGTAAGTCTTGAAAACGTAGGCTCACCCACGACCAGTTACCGCCTTTGATCGTAATGCCGTCCAGTTTAGCCTCGGCAAAAGTGGAGCCGAGCATACTGCAGTTATCGAATGTAGAGGTGAAAAAATCGGTATTATCGAATATGCAGCCTGCAAACGAGCATTGAGAGAAGACTGCAGCATTCATCCTTGCACGAGTAAAATCGCATTCTTCGAACCGGCAGTAGGACATTTTGCTCTCACTCAATCGAGCGTCCGTAAATTTGCAGTGAGTAAATATGCATCTCTGAAAATCAGCTTCGGAAAAATCCATCTCCTCAAATGATTCATCGCTATATTCTTTTTCAGTCCAATCTGTTTGCATAAACACCTAAATAATTGCAAAGGTCGCTGAATAGAAAGAGGCGCGGAATAAACCAATAGTCTCCGCGCCTCCCGATATTTCCGCGCTTACGCGATCTAATTAATGGCTGCCGGTCCTTCTGCGTCCGGCGCTCTCCAGATAGTCCTCGGGAACGTAACCATCTATAACCGCGGCAGCGCTCGATGTTCCTATCCTGCTTGCGCCCGCGTCGAGCATCTCCATAGCCTGCTGAGTGTTGCGTATGCCTCCCGCCGCTTTCACTCCAATATCAGCCCCGACCACATGCCGGATCAGCCGGATATCCTCGACAGTCGCACCACCCGGAGCAGTCCCTGTGGAGGTCTTGACGAAATCCCCACCGGAATCTCGAATAATCTCGCAAGCGATCCTTTTCTCATCATCCGTGAGATAATAAGCCTCAATGATGAACTTGAGCACGGTTCGCTTGGCGTCCTGGGTCATACCGGCCATTCGAGAGGTATCGACGAGTTCCTTTATTTCGCTTTCGATAATATTCCGCTCTCCCGACTTGAGCGCGCCAATATTGATGACTATATCCAGCTCATTCGCGCCGTTTGTGANNCGGGCCTCAAAGACCTTAACGGATCTTCCGCTGGCTCCGAATGGGAAACCTATCACTGTCGCGATCTTCACATCCGTATCCTGCAGCGCTCTTCTTACCACAGGCAGCCAGAACGGGAAAACGACCACCGACGCGACATGATAGTTCGCCGCTTCCTCGCAAAACCGAAGAATATCCTCACGCGTGGCCGTAGGCCTGAGCAAAGTAGAATCCATCAACTTGGCAAATTGCTCTTTTGAGAACATCGGCTCACCTCATTAGTTGAGGTAATAGGAAATAGATAACAGGTAATAGTGCAGAAAATTGCTTCAACGTCCACCTATTACCTATTTCCTAATTCCTATTTCCTTTTCTCTGTCCCCTCTTTCAGGGTTCTAACAAACTTACTTGCTTTTTCAATTGCCGCGGCGGAATCAGCGCTATCGGCAACTATTTTGACTAAAGCGCTGCCGACCACTGCGCCGTCTGCAAATTCAGTAACTTGCCTGACATGCTCGGGTTTGGAAATTCCGAACCCGATTACAACCGGCAGGTCGGATGCGGACTTAATCGTATCCACCAGCGATTTCAAATCCGTCGGGACACTAGCCTGCGCGCCGGTGACTCCAGTCCTCGACACGCAATATATAAACCCGCTTGCCATCTTCGCCGTCAGGGCTATTCTCTCCTTCGTGCTAGTCGGTGCAAGAAGGAAAATGGTGGCAAGCCCCGCCGAATCCGCCGCCGTTTTCCAATCCGAGGCCTCTTCGACAGGAAGATCGACCATAATTACTCCATCGGCCCCGGCGCCTGCCGCATCGGTAGCGAAATTCGCGACGCCGTATTTCTGCACCGGATTATAATATGTCATCAGCACAATCGGCTGATCGCACCTTTTTCTGATCGACCGCACACAATCAAATATACCCCGCACGCTTGCATCCGCTTCAAGCGCTCTGAAACTTGCCGCCTGAATAGTCGGCCCATCGGCCAGCGGGTCAGAGAACGGCACACCGATCTCTATAATATCCGCGCCGGACTCAAAAGCCTTACAGACAAGATTTTCTGTCGCGGCAAAATCAGGATCACCTCCCGTGAGGAAGCAAATCAGAGCCTTATCGCCGCTTGCCTTAAGTTCCGAAAACGTCTTATCTATTCGATTCATAGTAATATGCCCTCCGTGCCCAATGCCTTAGCGACTGTGTGAACGTCTTTATCACCTCTGCCGGATAAACATACTACCACTGTTTCATTCTTACCCAGAGTTGGAGCCAACTTCTTGATATGCGCGATTGCATGCGATGATTCCAGCGCGGGAATGATCCCTTCGGTCTCTGAAAGGAGCTGGAATGCATCGAGCGCTTCAGCATCCGTGGCATTGGTGTAAGTTGCTCGTCCCGAATCCTTGAAGAAGCTGTGTTCAGGTCCTACTCCAGGGTAATCGAGCCCCGCTGAGATACTGTGAGTGAGCTGAACCTGTCCGTCCTCGTTTTGCAATAGATAACTCATGGAGCCATGCAGAACTCCGGGCGATCCGAGGCCCAAAGTCGAGCAGTGCCTTGGAGTGTCGATCCCTTCCCCCGCCGCCTCAACTCCGATCAGCTTCACCGATTCGTCTTTAACAAATGGATAGAAGATTCCCATCGCATTGCTTCCACCGCCTACGCATGCGACCACATAATCCGGCAACCGTCCTTCTTTCTCAATATGCTGCTTACGCGCTTCTTTACCGATCACTGATTGAAAATCACGAACCATCATAGGGTAGGGGTGCGGCCCGACGACCGAGCCTATAATATAATGTGTATCATTGACATTGGTGACCCAATCCCTGATTGCTTCACTCGTAGCGTCTTTGAGTGTCTGAGTCCCGCTTGTAACCGGCACCACCTCAGCGCCCAAAAGCCTCATCCTGAAGACATTAAGTGCCTGGCGCTCCATGTCCTCAACTCCCATGTAGACGTGGCATTTTAGACCAAATAGAGCGCAGGCGGTTGCGGTAGCGACCCCGTGCTGACCGGCGCCTGTTTCAGCGATAATCCTCGGCTTACCCATCCGCTTAGCAAGCAAAATCTGCCCCATGACATTATTGAGCTTATGCGCACCCGTATGGCACAAGTCTTCTCGTTTGAGATAGATCTTTGCACCGTCCAATTTCTCAGTGAGCCTCTGAGCGAAGTAGAGAGGAGTCGGCCGACCGACATATTCCTCAAAATAGTAGTCTAACTCTTTGTTGAATTCCTTATCATCTTTATACTTTTTGTAAGCCTCTGTAAGCTCGTCCAGGGCCGGCATGAGAATTTCGGGGACATACCGCCCACCAAACATCCCAAAGTGCCCGCGAGCATCAGGAAGCGTTGTCTGCTGCTCTGACATTTTCAATCAACTCCTTTATCTTGTTATGATCCTTCTTACCGGGCATAATCTCTACCCCGCTCGATATATCGACCGCATAAGGTCTGACAATCTTTATTGCATCGCTAATGTTATCAGGCTTTAGCCCGCCCGAGAGGAAAATCGGTTTACCCAGGCTTTTCGCACAAAGAGCAAGATCCCAACTGAAAGTCTCTCCTGTGCCGCCCGCCTGGCCTTTCTTGTAAGTGTCAAGCAGGTAGTAAGCCGCTTTCCTGTTTGCAAGACCGGCAATACTCTCCTGATCTTTCACGCGAGCAACTCGTATCACCCGGTCAATGCCTATCTTTTGCGCAAAGTCTTCACTCTGATCGCCATGAAGCTGAGCATAATCCAATTTGCATTCATCAATCACACTAAGCACATCATCCGATTCCTCAGTAAACACCCCAACTGTCTTCACAGTATTCTGAGTCCTGCTGTTTCCAGAATTTTGAGTTATATTCTTTTCAGCATCCTGAGCTCTGTCGAAGGGTGCGGTGAGATTTTGTCGTATGCTTCGACCTTGCTCAGCATGCTGAGTAAGCGCATACAGAATTTCCTTTATAGTGCCGATCTCAACTCTCCTCGGGCTTTCAGCAAATATAAATCCGAGGAAATCAGCGCCTGAATCAATCGAGGCAATCGCATCTTCGATATTCGTAATACCGCATATCTTTACGAGTGTCATCCGATCAAGCTCCTGAGTTTGGCCTGGATGTCCTTCTCCCGCATAAGCGCCTCACCTATTAGGACAGCATCGACTTCGATCGATCCCAGCATTATAAGATCATCACGGGTGAATATCCCGCTCTCGCTTACAAATCGCGGTCTGCCGACCACTGCGCTCTTGCCGTTCAATCTAGCTGATGGAGAAGAAAATTTCTGCATCAGCCTTTTTGTCGTATCCAGACTAACCTCGAATGTCTTCAAGTTCCGATTATTGATCCCTATAAGTGGAGCGCAGACATCCAGCGCGCTCTCCATCTCGGCCTCATCGTGAACCTCCACCAGCGCATACATCCCAAGCTCTGTTGCACGGTTCATCAGTTCAGCCAGTTTTTCTTTTTCAAGAGATGCGACAATCAGTAATACGGCATCCGCACCCGCCGTGCGCGCCTCAAAGA
>DJHI01000203.1:4263-4792 GCA_002431715.1 Armatimonadetes bacterium UBA5829 | reverse complement strand
AAGACCTGATACTCGTCAATTATGAAATCCTTCCTGAGCACCGGCAGTGAGACCGAGCGTTTCACGAACTTCAAATACTCGAGCGATCCCTGGAAGAACTTTTCGTCGGTAAGAACCGATATCGCCGAAGCTCCGGCAGCTTCGTAAGCTCTCGCGATCTCTCTAGGGTCGAAGTCAGGTCGAATCAGCCCTTTCGATGGAGAGGCTTTTTTGACCTCGGCAATAACCGCTGGAATCCCGGCTTCATTAGCTATGAGCCTTTTGGCAAAATCGAGAGGTACAGGAGCATCCGACACGCGAGATTTCAGCTCTCTAAGAGGCAAAACCGTTTTACGCTGTTCAATTTCTACAGTCTTTTCTTTAATAATCTTATGCAGTATCAACTTGCTGCCAACTCCTGTGTGATTGATTTGAATCTCTCTAGGGCCTTCATCGCCGCCCCAGAATCTATAGACTCTTTCGCCAACTCTATGCCGCCTGTTAGATCGTCTGCTTTGCCGGATACCACAAAGGCAGCCGCGGCATTCAG
>DJHI01000203.1:0-4237 GCA_002431715.1 Armatimonadetes bacterium UBA5829 | reverse complement strand
TTCAGCAATACAATGTCTCGCTTTGGGCCATTTTTTCCATCCAAAACATCAAGCAGTGCTTTAACATTATCAAGCACGCTGTCGCCGACAGCCAAATCCTCGCATCTTGCCGTTTCCAGTCCCACATCTTTCGGCTCGATGATATACGTCTTTACTTCGCCATCCTCAAGCTCGCTTATTTTGGTCTCGCCGAGGGTGGATATTTCATCAAGCCCGATCATTCCGTGGAAGATCATCGCTCGCTCGGTTCCCAGGGCTTTAAGGACATGTGCCATTGTCTCTGTAATCTCAGGCGAGAAAACCCCGATCACCTGCTGTTTTGCATTCGCAGGGTTAGTCATCGGACCGAGCATATTGAAGATCGTTCTGATACCGATCTCTTTACGCGGGCCCACAGCGTGTTTCATAGCTGGATGCATCTTGGGAGCGAACATGAAGCCGACCCCAGCCTGGTCGATACAGGTCGCGATCTGATCGGGACTGAGGTTCAAATTCACTCCAAGCGCCTCGAGAACGTCTGCAATTCCGCATGTGCTCGAAGCTGCTCGGTTACCATGCTTTGCGACAGTAACACCACCTCCTGCGACCACAAAAGTCGCGGCGGTTGAGATATTAAAGGTGTTGAGCTTGTCGCCTCCGGTTCCACAGGTGTCGATCAACGTTTTACTCTTAGGCTTCACTTTGATCGATTTATCGCGCATCACCTTAACGAAACCGGTGATCTCATCGACCGTCTCGCCTTTCATTCTTAAGGCCGTAATGAACGAAGACACCTGTGCCGGTGTCGCTTCGCCATCCATGATCTCAGTCATAGCGAGCACGGCTTCATCCTGTGTAAGATTACACCCTTCGACTACTTTTTTAATTGCATCTCTTATCATATGTCTTTCTCCAAGTCAAAAAGTCAAAAAGCTAAAAAGTTAAAGACCAGGGTTGCCATTTTCATATCGATTTGCACCGACCTGACTCCCTTTCCCGGGGGAGAGGGTTGGGGCTACGCGCAACGTAACTAATCCACAAAATTTTTCAGCAACCTCTTTCCCTCCTGAGTCAGAATAGACTCTGGATGAAACTGCACTCCCTCAATAGGATAGTCCTTATGCCGAACGCCCATAATCTCACGCTGATCGGTTTCAGCGGTTATCTGCAGGCAGTCGGGCAGGGTCTCTCGTCTAATAATCAGCGAGTGGTATCGAATGGCTTCAAAAGGGTTAGGCATGCCCTTGAAAACACCCGCGCCGTCATGGTGGATTATGGACGTTTTTCCGTGCATCAGTCTCTGCGCCCGCACGACCTCTCCCTCAAACGCCTGCCCGATACTCTGATGACCGAGACACACTCCCAGAATCGGAATCTTGCCTGCGAAGTGTTTGATTAGCGGAACGGATATCCCGGCCTCATTCGGTGTGCAGGGGCCGGGCGACACCACAATCCTGTCAGGCTTCAATTCCTCAATCTGATCAAGGGTGATCTTGTCGTTCCTGAAGACCTTAAGCTCCTGACCCATCTCACCGAGATACTGCACCAGGTTATATGTAAAGCTGTCGTAGTTGTCTATCATTAAAATCATGATTCAGTACCTTTCCTAATCACGAAATCACAGAATAAGGGGAAGCACGGAAAAGAAAAACTCCGTGTTTCTGTACTTTTCGTGTTTCCGTGATTAAATTTCATTCAAGTCCTTCCTCTGCCGCGCTGAGAGCCTTGATTAAGGCCATTGCCTTATTTTGTGTCTCCTGGTATTCCTTGGCTGGTTCGGAGTCGGCTACTATTCCCGCACCGGCCTGAACATAAGCTGTATCACCTTGAATAAGAATAGTGCGAATAGTTATACATGTGTCCATGTCGCCTGAATAGCTGAAGTAACCTATCGCGCCCGCGTAAGAGCCGCGCCGCGTCGGCTCCAGTTCGTCTATGATCTCCATAGCTCTGATCTTTGGAGCGCCAGACACCGTCCCCGCCGGAAAACATGCCCGCAGCAGATCGAACTGATCCTTATCCAGGTTCAACCGTCCGCGAACGTTTGAGACAATATGCATTACATGCGAGTATCTCTCGATTACCATCAGCTCATCGACACTCACGCTGCCGTATCGGCATACCCGACCTATATCGTTGCGGCCCAGATCGACCAGCATAATATGCTCCGCGCGCTCCTTTTCATCCTTAAGAAGCTCGGCTTCGAGAGCGAGGTCCTGTTCGGTTGTTTTGCCTCTGGGTCTTGTGCCTGCTATAGGCCGGACGGTCACATTCCCGCGCTCCTCGGTTACAAGAATCTCGGGAGATGAGCCGATGAGCTTGGTGTCGCCATAGGAGAGGTAATACATGTAGGGAGATGGATTGAGACCGCGGAGGGCACGGTAGACATCGAACGGGTCAGCCGTCACCTTGGTCTGGAACCTTTGAGAGAGCACAACCTGTATTACGTCACCAGCTGCGATATATTCCTTGCACTTGGTGACTGCATTTTCGAACTCATCGCGGGTGAAATTGGACGATGTATCGGGTTTTTCCGCCTTACGCTTCCGAACGCTCCCATCGACCGGCATCTTCAGCCTATCTACAAGCCTGTCAATCTTCTCGATTGCTCGCTCGTATGCCGAATCAGGGTCGCCGTCTATGCGAGTGTTGCATACCACTCTGATTTTGTGGCGAAGGTGATCAAATATGAGGAGCGTATCAGTGAAGATCAGAGTGCAGTCGGGCATATTCAGATCATCTGTGGTGGTGTCCGGCAGATCCTCAAAGAACCTGACCATATCATATCCGATGAACCCGACGGCGCCTCCACAAAACCTGGGCAGGTCAGGATCCGGCACATATCGGAGCTTATTCATTTCATCCTTAAGAATGTGGAGGACATCCCTGTCGGGTTCCAGTATGATCTGCTCGGGTACACCGTCGCGGATAATATCCACCTCTCGGCCTCGGCTTGTGATTGCGAGGTTAGTCCCGCTTCCCAGGAATGAGAATCGCGCCATCCTCTCTCCGCCTTCAACACTTTCCAATAGGAATGAGTAATTACGGCCCGGCTCAGCTGGAGCCTCGCCCTCCCGAGTTATTGTTGTATCGAGACACCCCTGTCCCGAAACCATCGAACGCACTATCTTCCTAAAAGCCGATACAGGCGTTTCCATGTCCGCCATAATCTCTTTATAAACCGGCGTCATGTTGCCATTACTGGCGCGTTTAATAAACTCTTGTTTATCTGGATAATATACGCTCATAAAACTTGCGCTCCTTCTCTGTAAAATGTCTATAAAACGCAAAAATGCCGAGGATAACTGCTAATCCTCGGCTTTTGCACCTGCCAGCGTGCTTCACGCACACACAAAAAGCCGCGGATACTGCCTGTGGAGCAGCCCGCGACTTATAAACTCTTATCTATTTCTATTTGACGTACGACAAGGCGGCGGCTCCACTCTGGTTGAAGTGGCGCCAGCCCCAACTATACTCGCCTCCATGTATTATCAAATAGGATTTGGTCTTCATATTGCTTCCAGTATAGCGGCAATATCGGCGGCTTGTCAATACAATTCTTGAAAAACAGGCAAAAATTTAAGGTTTTCTCTCCAAAAGAGTATAAGTTAGCCTACATTAAACAAGCACAACTATATTAATTCTAAGACATTAATAGCAAATAGCTGGCTATAATATGCTTAGCGCATTAAGTACTTGACAAATTAATGGTTGTTAGTTAAACTGCAATCTGTTGTAAGTTGCTGTATATTGTCTGCAATGCGAATCTTGTGATAATTAGCGTAATGCAGCATGCGGCAATCATGGAGCCGGCGGGTGAGGCGAACGCCGAACTGTTTACAGGAGGATGTGGAAGATGAATAACAGTAAATGCACTAAAATTGCTCTACTTGTTGTTGTTCTATGTCTTGCTTTGGCTGTCGAATGCGGCGCCATCGATTTTTACTTCTGGCAGATGTCCGACACACACTATATAGGCGGCATGATCAGCAATGGCGCGCGAGCCTGTGTCCAGGCCTGCAATGNNCAATGCGTTTGCCGGTATGTCATGGCCTTATGGAACAATGGGCACACCCACGTTTGTGATTATGTGCGGTGATCTATGTGACGGCGGCGCATGGGGTACCACGTATGCCTCCGACACACCTGTCTGGTATACGAATCGCAACTACACCCATCAGTTTAACGGAGTCGACTACAACTTCTCCATGAATGGTATTACCTACAATAACAATTGCTTGAAGTATCCGACCAAAGC
>DJHI01000087.1:3824-4026 GCA_002431715.1 Armatimonadetes bacterium UBA5829 | reverse complement strand
GAGTTTTTATTATATCAGCCGACTCAGCGCAGGACCTTTTCCATCTGCTTCTTCCAGGGATAATCGATCACTTCCATATCGAAAGCCGTCCCCTTATTACAGTTGACGACCTCCTAAGCGCATTCGCCGAGCATAAAATCCAGTGATAAAAAATAATTCCCAAACAATCCCAAACAATCCCAAACAAAATCCCTCCAGGTAT
>DJHI01000087.1:2748-3796 GCA_002431715.1 Armatimonadetes bacterium UBA5829 | reverse complement strand
ACAGGCGTGGGTTTGCGGATATACATCGGAGTCAGCGTGAAAGCGTCGTCAACATGGCCTTCGTGGAGTCGCTTAAGGCCTATGTCGAGCAGAGCCGCACCTCGAGCGAAATCCGTCCAGGGCTTTGTAACTACAGCCTTGTTTCCGAATCTGTGTCTAATGGCTTTTGCGTTGCGTGTGGCACCGGTTCCACAGAAGCAGGCCGTTAGCCCGCGTTTTTCCACCTCGTCGAGTACGTGGCTCAGTGACGACGCCTGATATTCCGCCAGGCGAACATCGGCTGTCGAGTCCATCAAAGTCCAATAGACCTCATTGGTTCTCGCGAAGATCATCGGGCAGACGATTTCGACCGCTGTATCCGCAGCTCCCATAGCTATTGCATCGAGAGTAGGCACGCCGATAATCGGCTTTTTTAGAGTCCAGGAAAGCGATTTAGCTGTTGTGACGCCTATTCTAAGTCCGGTGAATGATCCCGGGCCTAGAGATACCACTACGGCGTCCAAATCTTGAGCGGTATAGCCTGCATCCTTGAGCATCATATCCATATTCGGCACCAGCCGCCTCAGCAGGCTCATCTTGTTATAAAAGTGATATTCAGCCAGGACAAGCGAATCCCGACCAAGGGCGAGCGTCCCCATATCCTGTGATGAATCGATTGCGACTGTCAGCATTCTTTCGTAAGCTCCTCAACTATGGCCTGCAGCCTGTGCGAACCCGTCTCGAAGATCATCTCCCGGTCGGTGTCGCCTTTCATTCTAAGCTCTATATCCAGCCTGTCCGTCGGCAGCAGGGATTTCATTCTATCGGCCCATTCGATGATCGTAATGCCTTCGCTGTAGATATACTCATCGATTCCCAGCATATCGACCTCCGTTTCGGATTCGAGCCTGTAGAGATCGACATGATAGAGCGGGGTAGGGCCGATGTGTTCATGGATCAGTGTGAAAGTCGGGCTGTGGATGTCGTCAGCAAGCCCAAGACCTTGCGCAATGCCTTTTGTAAGCGTCGTCTTTCCCGCTCCAAGGTCTCCGAAAAGCGCCAGAACATC
>DJHI01000087.1:0-2741 GCA_002431715.1 Armatimonadetes bacterium UBA5829 | reverse complement strand
TTTGCCGAGAGCAATAGTCTCCTCGGCGCTGTTTGTATGTATGGTTATTCTCACGACCTATTATCCCAAATATCAAATACAATATCTCAAATGTAAAATCAAAAATGTTTCCATCCATCGGGCATCTGCTGCTCCACTCCATCCGAGGATACCAGCACGACACTCTTTTCGTCAACGATCTCGCCGATCACGGACGCATTCGACCCAGTCGACTTTATGGCATTTATCACTTTTTCGGCGTCTTTCTTTGCACTGGTAAGGAGCAGCTCATAATCCTCTCCTCCGCCTGCCACCAGAGAAACCGGATCAGCATCCATCCTAGCCGATGCAATATGCAGTTCTTCCGATATCGGCAGTTTATCGGCAAAAACCTTCGCGCCGACGCCTGATGCCTCGCAAAGTTTCGCCAGATCGGCCGATAGACCGTCACTGAGGTCCATCATCGAATGCACCTTGCCCGTCTCGACAGCCGCGCGAGCTTCCCAAACCCTGGGTTCAGGCTTAAGATGCTTTTCGACCAGAGAACCACCGGCTCTTCTTGCTTCATCCATGCCGAATTTCAAAAGCAATTGTAGTCCTGCAAGAGAATCGCCGAGAGTGTTGGTCACAATAATCGCATCTCCTGCCTTAGCGCCGGATCTTCTTGCTGCACGATCCATCTCCACTGTCCCAAGCTGAGTGACATTTATCACTATCCCGCATTCGCTGGCTACTGTGTCCCCACCGGCGATTACGCTGCCGAATGCATTGGACACATCGTACATACCCTCATATATCTTCTCGACCAACGACACTTCAATATCCGGCAGTCCGATTGAGACGAACGAGTAGGTGGGAGTTCCACCCATAGCGGCAACATCGCTTATATTGACCGCCACGGCTTTCCAGCCGAGCAGATAGGCGTCATTAATGTCCATTCTGAAGTGGGTCTTTTCGACGAGCAGATCGGTTGTGACGATCATATACGATTCGCCACACCGAACCAGTGCCGCATCGTCGCCTATCGCCAGCGCGAGGTCCGCGTTCGTCACTGCGCCGAATTTGTCTCTTATTAAATTAATAAGGGCGGCTTCGCCGCCCAGTTGAGATATTTTCATTTTGTTAGTGGTCTATTCCAGAACCTTATCAATAGCTTCCTGGGTAATAGGCTCGAAAGCTCTCTGTCCCGTGACTTCCTCAAACGCCTTGCACGCCGGGCAGATTTTCCTGTCGACGAACTTCACGAACAGATAAGCCAACCCACGCTGGTTCTTGCGTCCACTCCTGCAAATCGGACACTCCAGACACTGTTTAGCTTTTGCTTTGAGTTCAGCTTCAGTCATGTTCGCCTCCTCAATATATAATCCAAAATCAAAAAATCCAAATTACTTCTTCAGGTATTCTTCGACTACCTTCATCGCGCACAGCTCACCGCACATAGAGCAGACATCGTCCGAACCGCCCGATCTCTGATCTCGCAGTTCTTTTGCTCTCACGGGGTCGATAGCAAGTTCGATCTGCTTGTTCCAATCGCGCGCCTTTCGGGCCTTGCTCATCTCCAAATCCCACTCTTTGGCTCCGGGGATGCCTTTGATTACATCAGCCGCGTGTGCGGCTATTCTCGAGGCAATAACACCCTCTTTAACGTCTTTTGCGGTCGGCAGTCCCATATGTTCGGCGGGTGTTACATAGCACAGGAAATCCGCGCCGTTCATAGCTGCAATCGAGCCGCCAATTGCCGAGGTTATGTGGTCGTAGCCAGGCGCTATATCAGTAACCAGCGGCCCCAATACGTAAAACGGCGCGCCTTCGCATAATCGCTTTTGAAGCATCATATTAGCCGCTATCTGATCGAGCGGCACATGCCCGGGCCCTTCCACCATGGTTTGAACACCCGCTTCCCTGGCTCTTTTTACCAGTTCGCCGAGGATCACAAGCTCCTGAATCTGAGCCCTGTCAGTGGCATCGGCAGTGCAACCGGGTCTGAAACCGTCTCCAAGGCTCAGCGTCACATCGTAATCTCTCGCAATAGCAAGCAGATCGTCAAACCGCTCGTAGAGAGGGTTTTCTTTATCGTTGACGACTATCCACTTGACCAGAAAAGCTCCGCCGCGGCTGACGACATCCGTCACTCGACCCTGATCCCGCAGCCTTTTTATAGATTCTTTAGTGATACCGCAGTGGACGGTCATAAAATCCACGCCCTGCTTTGCCTGACGCTCGATTACATCCAGCAGATCGTCCGCTGTAATGCGAGTGATAGCTCCGCGCTCATTTGCGACGTTTACAGATGTCTCATAGATAGGCACAGTGCCAAGCGGCACGGCGCATCTGTCGAGGATAACCTTGCGAATGCTGGTCAGGTCACCGCCGGTAGACAGGTCCATTACGGCGTCCGCACCGGCTTCTATTGCAGCATTAAGTTTTATGATTTCGTCTTTAAGGTCGGGATATGTCGTCGAGGTTCCGATATTGGCATTGACTTTAATTCGAAGTCCCCGCCCGACTCCTCTGGGAGAGGCAAAATCACGCCGTACATTCTTCGGGATACAAACAGTGCCCTCCGCGACTCGCCGAACAAGCAGATCGATATCGATCCTCTCGTCTCTGGCGACTATTTCCATCTCCGGTGTTATTTTGCCCTTCCGGGCGGCTTCTAACTGAGTCAATCCTATACCTCTATCGAGGTATAAGGAAATAGGAAGCAGGTAATAAAAAAACAGTACCAGCCTGTTCAATTACCTAATACCCATTACCTAATA
>DJHI01000183.1:4138-4714 GCA_002431715.1 Armatimonadetes bacterium UBA5829 | reverse complement strand
GTACCTCGGAGCGAGAGCGGTCATCGAGGCCCTTGCAGATGATCCCGACAAGGTCGTTTATGCAGGTCAGAATATATCGGCTCACTACATGGCCAAGCTCAAAAAACAGCTCACGGGCAAGAGAGTCGCAATCAATGTGATCTCAAAATCAGGGACGACCACCGAGCCGGCCATTGCATCGAGAATTATGAGAGAGCTTGCAGCGTCAGCGAAGAGCATAGTCGCAACCACTGATGCCAAAAAAGGCGCTCTTTTGCAGCTTGCAAAGACCGAAGGCTATGAGACATTCGTGGTCCCAGATAATATCGGCGGAAGATATTCCGTGCTCTCAGCAGTCGGGCTTTTACCGATTGCTTACGCCGGGGTCGATATAGACGCGCTGATTGCCGGAGCCTCGAAATGCGCCGAACTCTGCTCCGAAACCGATCCGATGAAGAACCCCGCCTATTTCTATGCGGCGGCCAGGAACGTGCTTTACAATCAGGGATTTTCAATAGAGTTACTGGCATCATTCGAACCGAGGCTGCACTTTATGGCCGAGTGGTGGAAACAGCTCTACGGCGAGAGCGAGGGCAA